>JBEOKB010000001.1:0-17003 GCA_040275425.1 Siculibacillus sp.
CGGAACCGGTCGTTCGGCGCTCGGCGCCACCGCGATCGGCGCGTCCGGAACCGGCGGCGCAGACGGAGGCGGCGGCGACGGAGGAGGCGGAGCGGCGACCACGGGCGGTGCCGTCGGCGTCGGCTTCAGCAGCCCCTTGGCCGCCTCGGATTCGACCTTGCGGATGGCTTCTTCGAGCTGGAGCCGCTGCTGGGTGATCTCGGACGGGGTCAGCGGCGGATCGAACGATTTGAGTTGACCGACCAGCGCCGCGCGCGCCTTCTCGTAGACCGCGCGCCGGGCCTCTCCGTTCGGCGTCGGCAGAGCCGAGATCGCCCTTTTCAGGATCGCATGATAGTCAGCCATTCAGAGCCTCTGAGGACGTCCCGACGTCGATGCATGCTCTCGTCGATCGCATGCCGTCTCTCGAGATCCCCGTCTCTTCCACCGAGATCCGCCGCAAATCCGAGCCGTCCGTCACGACCCCGCCGCGGACGGTAACTCATCTCGTCCTCGAAACGAACCCTTCGCGGCGACGCCGCGAGGGAATTCCACCACTATGGCGCATCGAAGGCGGCCGGATCGCTCCGACCGCCGCGTTCGATCAGTCGCGGAACGGGTCCTGGACCAGGATGGTGTCCTCGCGCTCCGGCGAGGTCGACAGCATCGCCACCGGCGCGCCGATCAGCTCCTCGACGTGACGCACGTACTTGACCGCCTGCGCCGGCAGGTCGGCCCAGCTGCGCGCGCCCTTGGTCGACCCCTTCCAGCCCTCGAGCGTCTCGTAGACCGGCACCACCCGCGCCTGCTCCGCCTGGGAGGCGGGCAGATGGTCGATCTCCTTGCCGTCGAGCAGATACTTCACGCAGATCTTGATCTCGTCGAGCCCGTCGAGCACGTCGAGCTTGGTCAGCGCGATGCCGTCGATGCCCGAGACCTGCACGGTCTGGCGCACCAGCACCGCGTCGAACCAGCCGCAGCGACGCTTGCGTCCCGTGACCGTGCCGAACTCGTGGCCCTTGGTGCCGAGGAACTCGCCGATCTCGTCCTTGAGTTCGGTCGGGAACGGCCCCTCGCCGACGCGCGTCGTGTAGGCCTTGGTGATGCCGAGCACGTAGCCGATCGCGCCCGGCCCCATGCCCGACCCGGTCGAGGCCTGCCCCGACACGGTGTTGGACGAGGTCACGAACGGATAGGTGCCGTGGTCGATGTCGAGCAGCGCGCCCTGCGCGCCCTCGAACAGGATGCGATCGCCGGCGCGACGGCGCTGATCGAGCAGCCGCCAGGTCACGTCCATGAACGGCAGCACCTTGTCGGTGACCGAGGTCAGCTCCTCGAGCAGGGTCGCCGCCGCCACCTCCGGCTGGCCGAGGCCGCGCCGGATGGCGTTGTGATGGGCGAGTAGGCGATCGATCTTGGCCGGCAGCGCCGCCGGCTCGGCCAGATCCATCAGGCGGATCGCCCGACGGCCGACCTTGTCCTCGTAGGCCGGGCCGATGCCGCGCCCGGTCGTGCCGATCTTGGTGCCGGTGGTCGAGGCCTCGCGCTTCTGATCGAGCTCGCGATGCACCGACAGGATCAGCGTGCAGTTCTCGGCGATGCGCAGGTTCTCCGGCGAGATCGCCACGCCCTGCGCCTCCAGCCGACCGATCTCGGCGACCAGCGCATGGGGATCGAGCACCACGCCGTTGCCGATCACCGCCAGCTTGCCCGGACGCACCACGCCCGAGGGCAGCAGCGAGAGCTTGTAGGAGACCTCGTCGATCACCAGGGTATGGCCCGCGTTGTGGCCTCCCTGGAAGCGCACCACCACGTCGGCGCGCTCCGACAACCAGTCGACGATCTTACCCTTACCCTCGTCGCCCCACTGCGACCCGACGACTACGACGTTGGCCATTTCGCCCTTTCCCGCGCCGGGGTCCGCCCGGACTTCTCGAAAGCTCGCCGTCGGCATCGTCCCACGCCGCCGCGCTCCGAGGAGCGAGCGGGAGGCGAGACGTCGACCCGATCGGCTTCATCCCACGCCTCTTCGATCCCGAACTTCGACCCGAGGCCGCGAGGCGGCGGGACTATAGCCGCATTCGTCCGCGCGCGCGACCCTCCCGAAGTCCCTTCCCCGTCGACCTTTCGCACACGCCGCGACGACGCGACGCGGGGTCGACATGCGAAAAAATCCTGACATTTCGACAGGTGCGCACGTCTTCTCGAGGAAACGGTAACCTTTGCGGGCCGACTCTGCGACGAGCGTCCCAAGGCGCATCGGTTCTGCCCGCCGATGCGTTCGGACGCCGCCTCGAACCCGTTTCGGGCGCGAACACCGAGGATCGGCATGCGAATCGTCCTGGCGGAACCGAGCCGCATCGGACTGAGACTGATGACCGAGATGCTCACCGCCGGTGGGCATCGGGTGCTGCCGTTCAACGACGGCAACGCCGCGCTCGACTGTCTGCGCGGCGACGAGACCGTCGACGTCCTCATGACCTCGTTCGAGGTCCCCGGCCTGTCGGGTCTGGAGCTGTGCTGGGAGGCACGTCTGCTCGCCGTCACCGGTCGCCCACTCTACGTCATCGCCATGTCGTCGAGCCACGATCGCGATCGTCTGGTCGAGGCGCTCGACAGCGGCGCCGACGACTTCATCACCAAGCCGCCGATCGCCGCCGAACTGTTCGCCCGCCTGCGCGCCGCCGAACGCATGACCAACGCCCAGCGCGAACTGCTGCGCCTCGCCACCCTCGACGCCCTGACCGAACTGCCCAATCGCCGCGCCTTCTTCGAGCGCGCCGGCCAGGCCGCCGCCCGCGAGAGCGCCACCACGCCGGTCGCGGTGGTGATGTTCGACATCGATCACTTCAAGCAGGTCAACGACACCTGGGGCCACGACGTCGGCGACGTCGTGCTGAAGGAGATCGCCCGCGTCGTCCGTGCCCAGCCCGGCCACCCGGGCCGCCTCGGCGGCGAGGAGTTCGCCGTTCTGCTCGACGGCTGGGACCTGCTCGACGCCTATCACGAGGCCGAACGCCTGCGCCTCGCCATCCAGGCCCGGGTGATCGAGGTTCCCGGATCGACCCTGTCGGTGACCGTCTCCATCGGCGTCGCCGAACTCGCCGCCGGCCAGAACATCGACCAGCTCCTGAAGAACGCCGACGTCGCCCTCTACGCCGCCAAGACCGGCGGCCGCAACCGCACCGTCGCCGCCCAGGCGAGCCCGCCCGCCGAGGAGGCCGCCGACGAGCCGAAGCAGCTCCAGACCATCTGGCTCGCCTGCTGATCCGCCGCGCCGCGACGCATGGCTCCCGCGCGCGCGTCCCCGCTTTACAAGCCCCGTCCGCTCGGCTTCTCTCGGTCCCCGATCGAGACGACCGCCCCCTGCCCCACGAGCGCCATGACGACGACACCCGCCGACGGCTCCGGCCTCTGGGCCCGCCCCTATTTCCTGCTGACGCTCGCCGCGCTGCAATGGGCGGCCAACACCGTCGCCGGTCGCCTCGCCGTCGGCGAGATCACGCCGATGCTGCTCGTCACCCTGCGCTGGGGTCTGGTGCTGGTTCTGCTCGCGGTCATCCACCGACGCGGCTTCGCCGCCGACTGGCCGAAGCTGAAGCCTCGCCCCGGCCTCCTCCTCCTGCTCGGCCTGACCGGCTACACCGGCTTCACCGCCTTCTTCTACGGCGCCGCCCACTTCACCAGCGGCGCCAACATGTCGATCGTCCAGGGCTCGATGCCCTTCTTCGTCTTCACCCTCGCCTTCCTCGTGCGCGGCCGCCGTGTCGGTCTCGCCCAGGGGCTCGGCATGGCGCTCGGCGTCGCCGGCGTCGCGCTGGTCGCCACCCGCGCCGACTGGGACGTGGTCCGCACCCTCGCCTTCAATCTCGGCGACCTCTTCATGATCGGCGCCACCGTCTCCTACGCCGTCTACACCGTCGGCCTCGAGGATCGCCCGCAGGTCACCTCGCTGTCGCTGTTCACGGCGATGGTCGCCGTCGCCCTCCTGACCTCGCTGCCGCTGACCCTGATCGAGGCCGCCACCACCGGCACCTTCTGGCCGACGCCCAAGGGCTGGCTCATCACCGTTCTGGTGACGATCTTCCCCTCCTTCCTCGCCCAGATCTTCTACATCCGCGGCGTCGAACTGATCGGCCCCGGCCGCGCCGGCATCTTCGTCAACCTCATTCCGGTGTTCGGCGCCGGCATGGCCGTGGTTTTCCTGGCCGAGCCCTTCGGCTGGTATCAGGCGGTCGGCCTCGCCCTGGTCATGACCGGCATCGTGCTGGCCCAGAAGCGCTGAAGGGTCGCGCGGTCCCCGTCGCCGTCGCCGTCGTTTTTCGGGTGGCCCGCCGCCGCGAACCGTGCGACCACCGTCCGATCGCCGACCGAGAGGATGTCGCCCGTGCCCGCCGCCGCCTGGGGAATGCTGATCGCCCTCTCCGGCCTGTGGGGCGGCTCGTTCCTGTTCAACCGCCTCGCCGTCGCCGAGATCCCCACCCTGTCGGTGGTGCTCGCCCGCGTCGGCATCGCCGCCGTGGTGCTGCTGGTGGTCGCCCGTCTGACCGGCGTGGCGATGCCCACCGACCGCCGCTCCTGGCGCGACTACGCGGTGATGGGCCTGCTCAACAACCTGATCCCCTTCGTGCTGATCGTCTGGGGCCAGCGCACCATCGGCGCCGGGCTCGCCTCGATCCTCAACGCCACCACCCCGGTCTTCGGCGTGGTCATCGCCCATCTCCTCACCACCGACGACAAGGCGACGCCCCTCAAGGCGACCGGCATCGCCGTCGCCTTCCTCGGCGTGGTCGTCCTGGTCGGCATCGATGCCCTCGCCGGTCTCGGCGATCACTTCCTCGCCGAGCTCGCCTGCCTCGGCGCCGCCCTGTCCTACGGTTTCTCCGCCCTGTGGAGCCGCCGCTTCCGCGGCCGCCCGCCCATCACCACCGCCGCCGGACAGCTCACCTGCTCCGCGCTGGTCCTCGCGCCCGTGGTAGCGGTCCTCGATCCGCCCTGGACCCACGCCGCGCCGAGCGCCACCGCGATCGGCGCCGTGCTCGCCCTCGCCCTCCTGTCGACGGCGGTCGCCTACATCCTGTTCTTCCGCCTGACCACCTCGGTCGGCCCGACCAACACCATGCTGGTCACCTTCCTCATCCCGCCCAGCGCCGGCCTGCTCGGCTTCGTCTTCCTCGGCGAACGCCTCGCCCCCCAGCACCTCGCCGGCGTCGCCCTGATCGGCTTCGGCCTCGCCGCCATCGACGGCCGCCTGCTGCGCCGACGCGAACGGCGGTAGAGCGGCGGTCCACGTGGGGCGGAACACGCGAAGCCGTATTCCACCGCCCCCACGTGCCCCCCCGAAACGCGAAAGGCGGCGGAATCGCTCCCGCCGCCTCGCGAAGTCCCCTCGATCGAGGTCGATCAGAACGTCAGGCTCTTGGCCTGAACCACGCCCTCGAGCGCCGCCACCTTGGCGAGCAGGTCGGCCGACACCGGGCCGTCGACGGCGATCAGACAGATCGCCTCCTCGCCCGCCGCCTTGCGGCCGAGCGCGAAGGTGGCGATGTTGGCGCCCACTTCGCCCAGCAGCGTGCCGAGACGGCCGATGAAGCCCGGCTTGTCCTTGTTGGTGACGTAGAGCATCGACGGCTGGAACTCGGCGTCCATCTGGATGCCCTTGATCTCGACGATGCGCGGCTTGCCGTCGGCGAACACCGTTCCGGCGACCGAACGCTCGAGCCCGGCGGTCTTCACCGTCAGACGGATCAGGCTGTCGTAGGTGCCGGCCGAGTCGCGCCGCACCTCTTCCACCGCGATGCCGCGCTCCTTGGCCATCACCGGCGCCGACACCATGTTGACCGAGTCGAGCTGCGGCTTGAGCAGGCCCGCCAGCGCGGCGGCGCCGAGCGCGCGGGTGTTCATGCCCGCCACGTCGCCCTCGTACTCGAGACGCGCGCCCACCAGCCCGCTCTCGGTCAGCTGACCGGCGAACGAGCCGAGCAGCTCGGCCAGCCGCACGAACGGCATCAGCTTCGGCGCCTCTTCCGCCGTCACCGACGGCATGTTGAGCGCGTTGGTCACGGCGCCCTTGAGCAGGTAGTCCGACAGCTGCTCGGCCACCTGCAGCGCGACGTTCTCCTGCGCCTCGTTGGTCGACGCGCCGAGGTGCGGCGTGCACACCACGTTCGGATGACCGAACAGCGGATTGGCGGTGGCCGGCTCCTCGACGAACACGTCGAAGCCCGCGCCCGCCACCTGGCCCGAGTCGAGCGCGGCGCGCAGCGCCACCTCGTCGACCAGCCCGCCGCGCGCGCAGTTGATGATGCGCACGCCCTTCTTGCACTTGGCGATGTTCTCGGCCGAGAGCACGTTGCGGGTCTTCTCGGTCAGCGGCGTGTGCAGCGTGATGAAGTCGGCGCGCTTGAGCAGATCCTCGAGCTCGACCTTCTCCACGCCGATGGCGGCGGCGCGCTCCGGCGACAGGAACGGATCGAAGGCGACGACCCGCATCTTCAGGCCGAGGCCGCGCTCGGCGACGATCGCGCCGATGTTGCCGCAGCCGATGATGCCGAGCGTCTTGCCGGTGATCTCGACGCCCATGAAGCGGTTCTTCTCCCACTTGCCGGCCTGGGTCGAGGCGTCGGCGGCGGGGATCTCGCGCGCGACCGCGAACATCAGCGCGATGGCGTGCTCGGCGGTGGTGATCGAGTTGCCGAACGGGGTGTTCTCGACGATGACGCCTCGAGCCGAAGCCGCCGGGATGTCGACGTTGTCGACGCCGATGCCGGCGCGGCCGATCACCTTGAGGCGGGTCGCCTTCTCGAGCAGCTTGGCGGTGACCTTGGTCGCCGAGCGGATCGCGAGGCCGTCGTAGTCGCCGATCACCTCGGCGAGCTTGTCCTTGTCCTTGCCGAGCGAGGGCAGGTAGTCGACGTCGATGCCGCGATCCTTGAAGATCTGCACGGCGGCGGAGGACATGCTGTCGGAGATGAGAACGCGCGGAGCCATGAGTGCACCTCGAATGAGAAGGGGATCACGCCGGTGGACCGCGTCCTTCGTGGTTCGAGGCCCGCGTCCCGCGGGCACCTCACCATGAAGGACGCTCGCGCAGTGCCCTCCATGGGCGCGCCGGGTCCTTCGATCGCCCCGATCTGGTCGGAGCGTGGATGTCGTGAGTGGGCGCGTCGGGTGGCCGCGCGCATGTCACCGCATCGGAGCGGCTGGCGAGGAGGCTCCTTCACCCAGAGGTGCCGGGCCATGGGCCGAGCCTCGAAGGGCGAAGGAACCGGATCTCACGTGCCGCTCAGAGCTTGGCCTTTTCCTCGGCCAGCGCCCAGTCGAGCCAGCCGGTGAGCGCCGCCACGTCGGAGGCCTCCACCGTGGCGCCGCACCAGATGCGCAGACCCGCCGGAGCATCGCGATAGGCGCCGATGTCGTAGGCCACACCCTCCTTGTCGAGGGTCGAGACGATCGCCTTGGCGACCTTGGTCACCGCTTCCGGCCCCTTGGCCACCACGTCGGCGTCGACGATCGACAGGCAGACGGAGGTGTTGGAGCGGGTCGCCTCGACCTTCGGCAGGAAGGCGAAGGACTTCGACGCCGCCACCCAGTCGGCGATGACCTTGGTGTTGGCATCAGCACGGGCGATCAGGCCCTTCAGGCTGCCCACCGACTTCGCCCACTGCAGAGCGTCGACGTAGTCCTCCACCGCGATCATCGAGGGCGTGTTGATGGTCTCGCCGACGAAGATGCCGTCGATCAGCTTGCCGCCCTTGGTCATGCGGAAGATCTTCGGCAGCGGCCACGCCGGCTTGTAGCTCTCGAGCCGCGCGACCGCGCGCGGGGAGAGGATCAGCATGCCGTGCGCCGCCTCGCCGCCCAGCACCTTCTGCCAGGAGTAGGTGACGACGTCGAGCTTGGCCCAGTCGAGATCCATCGCGAAGGCCGCCGAGGTGGCGTCGCAGATGGTGATGCCCTCACGGTCCGCCGCGATCCAGTCGGCGTTCGGCACGCGCACGCCCGAGGTCGTGCCGTTCCAGGTGAACACCACGTCGCGGGTCTTGGTGTCGACGGTCGAGAGATCCGGCAGTTCGCCGTAGCCCGACTTGATGACGCGCACGTCCTCGAGCTTCAGCTGCTTCTGGACGTCGGTGACCCAACCCTCGCCGAAGGATTCCCAGGCGAGCATGTCGATGCCGCGCGCACCGAGCATCGACCACATCGCCATCTCGACCGCGCCGGTGTCGGACGCGGGCACGATGCCGATCTTGTAGTCGGCCGGAACGCCGAGCACTTCGCGGGTCAGGTCGATGGCGAGCTGGAGCTTGGCCTTGCCGGGCTTGGCGCGATGCGACCGGCCGACGAGCGCGCCGGAGAGAGCATCGAGAGACCAACCGGGGCGCTTGGCGCAGGGGCCGGAAGAGAAGTTCGGGCAGGCGGGCTTGGAGGCCGGGCGAGCGATCGTCATGTGCAGTCCATCCTTTCAGATGGGCGCCCTTCGGTGGGGAAGGGTGTCCCGCCGACGTCGCTAGCGGTTTCCCCGCCCCAAATCAATCGATTCCCCACGCCGCGCCCGGTTGTTTCGTCGCATCTGACCGAAAGTCGTGTCGCTCGCGCCGAAACGGCGGCGGGCGCGGCCCCTCTCGGCGCCGCGCCCGCGATCTCGTCCGATCTCGTCGGCTCAGTTCTTGGCGAAAACCGGAGCGCCGTAGACCGGAGCCGGACGGACCACCGGATCGATCATCCAACGCGCGCCGATCCGCACGTCGTGGAAGGCGAGATGCTTGACGCCGAGCTTCTCGTTGCAGCCGCTGCCGGACATGCAGTTCTGAATGCCCGAGGTGAGCGAGCCGAAGTCCTTGTAGGAGTAGCCGACGTCGACCTTCAGGTTGGGATTGACGTCCCAGGACATGCCGCCGTGCAGCGCCCAGGCGAGGTTCCACTTGTGCGACCCCGACATGATGCCCTGCTGCGGGACCTGCGGGCTGCCGCCGACGTAGAAGGACGTCTGGGTATAGACGTCGTCCATCTGATTGTAGGCCGCGCCGATGCCGGCGCCGACGTAGGGGGTCAGACCGCTGTAGTGGCCGAGGTCGATGTAGCCGTTGGCCATGACCGCCAGCGAGCGGACGTTGGTGTCGTAGGACACGAAGTTGGTCGACGGATTGCCGCCGTAGGTCGAAGCGTAGGTCGAGGTGCCGCGCAGACGGGCCGACCCGCGATACTCGGCCGTGACGTCGCCGCGCAGGTAGTCGCTGAACTGATAACCGATACCGAGCTGGACGAACGGCTGATCGCCGAGATCACGGCTGATGAAGGTCTTCGACAGACCCGGCTCGATGCTCTCGAGGCTCGGGCGCTGCGAGAAGCCGACGCCGACGTCGCCGCGCAGATACCACCCGCTCGAGACGGGAGCCTCGGCGACCGGCTGCACCACCGCGGGGCCGCGCAGCATGCCGCCCATGTCGGCCGCCTGGGCGGCCACCGTCAGCCCGAACAAGGCCGTACCGGCCAAGAGAGTAGTCGCGATCTTGGTCATGGGTTCATTCCTGCCTGTTTACGAGGCTCGCGCGGCGAACCGAACTTCATTACTGTTCGGGACGATTTCAGCACGCTCTTGGTTAATTAAAGGTGAAGTCGTCGCAGACTTTCTTCTTTGGCGATAACCACGTTCCCTCGCCCCGTCTCGCCCCGACGCGCGCGACGCCGCGACGTCCGCGCCGGTGAAGGCGGCGGCAGCGAGGGCGAACACGGCGAAATCGGCAGAAGTGCGAGACACGATGCGAAGTTCCGTCGGAGACGGCGGGCGAGAATTCGCCCCCGTCGTCGCCCGACCATGTCTCGGAAATATTAAGGGTGACTTAACCCTGTCGATTAACCACGAAAATCAACCTTACCGAAGTCTTGACGACCCGGCGAGAACCACCCACGACGCGGCGCGCGCGCCGACGCCGCCCCGCACGCGCCGCGCGCGAGGCCTCGAAACACGTCCGCCCTCGAAGGGATCAGACCGACGCCCTGGTCACCGCGTCGACGATGCCGTCGACCACCTCGCCGAGCAGCGCCGCGTCGTCGGCCTCGCCCATCACCCGGATCAACGGCTCGGTCCCCGAGGGGCGGATCACCAGACGTCCCGAGCCGGCGAGCCGGACCTCGCCCGCGCGGATCACCGCCTGGACCGCCTCGTCGTCGAGCGGCCTGCCGCCCTTGATCCGCACGTTCTTGAGCACCTGCGGCACCGGCTCGAACCGGTGGCACACCTCCGACACCGGTCGCGCCGAGCGCTGCACCACGCCGAGCACCTGCAGCGCCGCCACCAGACCGTCGCCGGTGGTGGAATAGTCCGACAGCACGATGTGGCCGGACTGCTCGCCGCCGACGTTGTAGCCGCCCGAACGCATCTCCTCCACCACGTAGCGATCGCCGACCCTGGTGCGCACCAGCTCGAGCCCGAGCCCGCCGAGACGGCGTTCGAGCCCCAGGTTCGACATCACCGTGGCCACCACGCCCTTGCGGCTGAGACGGCCGTCCTCGGCGAAGCTCTCCGCCACCACCGCCATCAGCTGGTCGCCGTCGACCACCTGCCCCTTCTCGTCGACGATGATCACCCGATCCGCGTCGCCGTCGAGCGCGATGCCGATGTCGGCCCGCACCTCGTGCACCTTCTTCTGCAGCGCCGCCGGCGAGGTCGACCCGCATCCGTCGTTGATGTTGATGCCGTCCGGCTCGGTGCCGACGCGGAACACTTCCGCCCCCAGCTCCCACAGCACGTCCGGCGCCACCCGATAGGCCGCGCCGTTGCCGCAGTCGATCACCACGCGCAGGCCCGACAGCGACAGATTGCGCGGCAGCGTGCGCTTGGCGAATTCGATGTAGCGGTCCTGCACGCCGTCGATGCGCTTGGCCCGGCCCAGTTCGGCCGAACTCGCCAGCCGTGCCCCGAGGTCCTCCTCGATCAGCCGCTCGATCTCCGCCTCGACCTCGTCCGACAGCTTGTAGCCGTCCGGACCGAAGATCTTGATGCCGTTGTCGGCGAAGGGATTGTGCGAGGCCGAGATCATGATGCCGAAGTCGCAGCGCAGCGAGCGCGTCAGCATCGCCACCGCCGGCGTCGGAATCGGGCCGGTCATGAACACGTCGACGCCGACCGCCGTGAACCCGGCCACCATCGCCGTCTCGATCATGTAGCCCGACAGGCGCGTGTCCTTGCCGATCACCACCCGGTGCCGGTGATTGCCCTGCCGGAAGGCGAGACCGACGCTCATCGCCACCCGCATCGCCACGTCCGGCGTGATCGGCCACTTGTTCGCCCGCCCACGAATACCGTCCGTGCCGAAGTACTTGCGCGTCATCGTCGTCGTCCCGTCGTCGTCGTCCCGTCGTCGTCGCCCGATCGCCGCCGACGGCGCGCCCGAGCATCGTTGCGGCCGACCCTATAACACCGATCTTCGCGCGGCGTGAGAGCCCGAACGCAATCGGCCCGCCACCGAGACCGGCGACGGGCCGACCATTCGTCGTCACGGTTAAACGGCGCGAGCCTCGCCCCGCGCCGCCGACCATCGCCTCTCAGGCGTGTTCGACCGCCCTGGCCGCTTCCGCCGCCGCCGCGTCGTCGCGCGCGCCGACGCCGTTGAACCACACGTTGAGCGCCACCGCCGCGATCGAGGCGAGCAGGATGCCCGACTCGAGCAGCGGCGCCATCGCCTTGGGCATGTGCTCGAAGAACTTCGGCGCCACCAGCGGGATCATGCCGAAGCCGATCGAGATCGCCACGACCAGCAGATCGTTCTTGCGCGACTTGAAGTCGACGCCCGCCAGAATGCGGATACCGGTCGCCGCCACCATGCCGAACATGCACAGGCCCGCGCCGCCGAGCACGAACTGCGGCACCGCCTCCACCAGCGTGGCGAGCTTGGGCACCAGACCGAGCGCCAGCATGATGCCGCCGCCGACCACCGCCACCCAGCGCGACTTGACGCCCGTGACCCCGACCAGACCGACGTTCTGCGAAAACGAGGTGTAGGGGAAGGTGTTGAACACGCCGCCGATGAAGGTGCCGACGCCGTCGGCGCGCAGACCCTTGGTCAGCCGCGCCTCGTCGACCTTGGTCCCGGTCATCTCGCCGAGCGCCAGGAACATGCCGGTCGACTCGATCATCACCACGATCATCACCAGGCTCATGGTGATGATCGCCGCGACGTCGAACTTCGGCATACCGAACTGGAACGGCATCACCATGCCGAACCACGACGCCGCCATCACCTTGTCGAAGTTCATCATGCCGAGCACCGCCGCCACCACGCAGCCCGCGACGATGCCGAGCAGCACCGACACGTTGGCGAGGAAGCCGCGCGCGTACTTGGTCGTCACCAGGATCACCACCAGCACGAAGGCCGCGATGGCCAGGAAGCGCGGATCACCGAACGCCGGGTTGCCGACGCCCCCGCCCGCCCAGTTGACGCCGACCCGCATCAGCGTGATGCCGATCACCGTGATGATGGTTCCGGTCACCACCGGCGGAAACAGCGGCAGGAGTCTGCTCACGAAAGGGGCGATCAGCACACCGAACAGGCCTGCGGCCATCACCGCGCCGTAGATCCCGAGCAGGCCGAGCTCCGGATTGGAACCGATCGCGATCATCGGCCCGACCGAGGCGAAGGTCACGCCCATCATCACCGGCAGACGGATGCCGACGCCGGGAAGCCCCCACGCCTGGATCAGCGTGACGATGCCGCCGGCGAACAGATCGGCGTTGATCAGCATCGCCACCTGTTCCGGCGGCAGTTTCAGCGCCCGACCGATGATCAACGGCACAGCCACCGCGCCCGCGTACATCACCAGCACGTGCTGCAGCCCGAGCGCCCCCAGGCGCGGCAGCGGCAGCCGTTCGTCGACCGAACTCGTGGTCACCGTGGTATCCGACATCGTCATCCCCCTCGTGGAGGGCCCGGCGCCACGTCGGCGCGCGAGCCCGATGGGGGGATCTCTTGCAAGGTCGAGGCCAGTTGGACGCGAGTCCAACGAGAAACGCCCGCCGATGGGGCGGGCGTTCGACGTCGTCCTGCGATCGAGTTCGCTCAGTTCGGCTGCGGCTGCGGCCCGTCCGCCTCGCCCGGCCCCGGCGCCGCGCTGGTGGTGGGCACCGAAGACCCGCGCACCGTCGGCGTCTCGTCGCCGCCGCGACGCGGCGTCTTGCCGTCGAGGATGTCCTTGATCTCCTCGCCGGTCAGCGTCTCGTACTCGAGCAGCGCCTCGGCCAGCCGCACGAACTCCTCGCGCCGCTCGGTGAGAATGCGCTTGGCCTCCGAATAGGCCTGCTCGACGATGCGCCGCACCTCGCTGTCGATCTTCTGGGCGGTCGCCTCCGACATGGTGGTCTGCCGGCCCATCGAGTAGCCGAGGAACACCTCTTCCTGGTTGTCGCCGTAGGCGACGGTGCCCAGTTCGTCGGAATAGCCGAAGCGCATCACCATGGCGCGAGCCATCTTGGTCGCCTGCTCGATGTCCGAGGAGGCGCCCGAGGTGATGTTCTCCTTGCCGAAGGTCAGCTCCTCCGCCGCGCGTCCGCCCATCGCCGAGGTCAGGCGCGAGGTGAACTCGACGTACTTGGTCGAGTAACGGTCGCCTTCCGGCAGATAGGCGACCATGCCCAGCGCTCGCCCGCGCGGAATGATCGTCGCCTTGTGCACCGGCCAGCCCTGCGGCACGGTCAGTCCGACCAGCGCGTGACCGGCCTCGTGATAGGCGGTCAGCCGCTTCTCGTCCTCGGACATCGCCATCGACTTGCGCTCGGCGCCCATCATGACCTTGTCCTTGGCGTCCTCGAACTCGGCCATGGTGACGAGGCGCTTGTTGCGCCGCGCGGCCAGGAGCGCCGCCTCGTTGACGAGATTCATGAGGTCCGCGCCCGAGAAGCCGGGCGTGCCGCGCGCCAGCACGCGCAGATCGACGTCCGGCGCGATCGGCACCTTGCGGACATGGACCCTGAGGATCTTCTCGCGGCCGTTGACGTCCGGGTTCGGCACCGTGATCTGCCGATCGAAACGACCGGGACGCAGGAGCGCCGGATCGAGCACGTCGGGCCGGTTGGTCGCCGCGATGATGATGATGCCTTCGTTCTGCTCGAAGCCGTCCATCTCGACGAGGAGCTGGTTCAGCGTCTGCTCGCGCTCGTCGTTGCCGCCGCCCAGACCCGCGCCGCGATGACGACCGACCGCGTCGATCTCGTCGATGAAGATGATGCAGGGCGCGTTCTTCTTCGCCTGCTCGAACATGTCGCGCACGCGGGACGCACCCACGCCGACGAACATCTCGACGAAGTCGGAGCCCGAGATGGTGAAGAACGGCACGTTGGCCTCGCCGGCGACCGCGCGCGCGGTCAGCGTCTTGCCCGTGCCGGGAGGGCCGACCAGCAGCACGCCGCGCGGGATGCGCCCGCCCAGCCGCTGGAACTTCTGCGGATCGCGCAGGAACTCGACGATCTCGAACAGATCCTCCTTGGCCTCGTCGATGCCGGCGACGTCCTCGAAGGTGACGCGGCCGTGCGCCTCGGTCAGCAGCTTGGCCTTCGACTTGCCGAAGCCCATCGCCTTGCCGCCGGCGCCGCCCTGCATCTGCCGCATGACGAACAGCCAGATGCCGATGATGACGAGCATCGGCATCCACGAGATCAGCGCCCCGATCAGCGAGAAGCTCTCGCCGGCCGGCCGCGCGGAGATCGCGACGTCCTTGGTGCGCAGCTGGCCGATGAAGTCGGCCCCGTGCGGCGCGAAGGTCTGGAAGGTGCCGCCCGCCTTGTAGGCGCCGCTGACCTGTTGATCGGTGATGACCACCTGCTTGACCTTGCCCGCGTCGACCTCGTCGAGGAACTGCGAGAAGGCGATGTCGTTCGTCGTCCCCGTCCGTCCCGGATTCTGGAACAGCTGAAACAGCGCGATCAGGAGGAGACCGACGATCACCCAGAGGGCGAAATTCCTGAGATTGGCGTTCATAGGTGATCCCACTTCGGCGGGCCGCGCTGGAAACCGCACTCCGACCGATCCACGTCTTTGCACGTGAACATAGGTGTCGACCCGGCCGATGCCAAGACGACGCCCCGACAGATCGCCGATCCTATGTCGAATTCGTTACCGGACCCCTCCCGAGGAGGCCCCCGCGAACGCCGGAGGCGCGATCTCGACCCCTCCGTCGGCCTCCGTCAGCCCCGGCACCGCGACGATCGCTCCCTCGACCCGCACCGCCGCCGCCGTGGCGACGATCGCCGCGCTCGCCCCGCCCACCTCGCCGAGCCGCCCCTCCGCCGCCAGCCGCGCCCGCCCGTCGAGACCGAGATGGCCGATCTCCACCGGCCCGTCCGCCGTGACGCGCAGCCCGATTCGCCGCCCGAACCACCTCGCCGCCTCGCCCGGCGCGAGCCGTACCCGTCGTTCGCCCCGCCCGATCTCCGGCGCGATCGTGATCGCCCCGCGCCGAACCTCGATCAGCGCTCCCGCCGCCGTCTCCGCCCACCGCTCCCCCGACGCCCACGCCGCGCCCGCCGCCCGGTCGAGCCGCTCGCACGCCTCGAGCCGCGGCGCGTGGACCGCCCCGGTCACCGCCGCGATCAGCCGAGAGATCAGCCGCAGCCGGATCTCCTCCGGCGCGCGCGCCCACGGCGCCGCCTCGATCCGCGCCCATCCGCCCGGATGGATCGTCACCGCCGCGCCGACCAGCTCCGCCAGCATCACGTCGAGCGCCGCCGCCGCTCGCGCCATCGTCCGCGCCGTCGCCGTCAGCCGCTCGCGCGTGAGGCCGAGATCGGCGAGGCCCGCCGCCGCCGCCCTGACCCGCGCCCGCTCGAACCGAGCGTCGCCGTTCGAAGGGTCCTCGAACCACCCCTGCCCCGCCGCCGTGAGCGTCGCGACGAGCCGCGCCCTGGGGACGTCGAGCAGCGGCCGCGCCACCAGGACGCCGCTCTCGACCCGTTCGCGCGCCATCGCCGCCAACCCGGCCACCCCCGAGCCGCGCGCCAGCCGCATCACCACCGTCTCGGCCTGATCGTCGGCGTGATGGGCGAGCGCCAGCGTGTCGAGCCCCAGATCGGCGACCGCGCCGAGGAGAAGCGCCCGCCGCGCGTCGCGCGCCGCCGCCTGGAGGTTCGAGGTCGGCTTGTCGCCGCGCCATTCGAGAATGCGGTGGGAATATCCGAGCCGCCCGGCCAGCTCGCCGACCGCGCGCGCCTCCGCGCCCGCCTCCGGCCTGAGCCCGTGATCGACCGTCAGCACCACCGCCCGAGGCGAATCGCCGTCGAGAGCGCGGGCGCGATGATGGAGATGGAGGAGCGCGGTCGAATCCGCCCCTCCCGAAACCGCCAGTCCGATGCCCCGGCGCCCCTTCAGGGTCGCGAACAGGGCCACCGCCTCGGCGTCGCCGATCGGCGCGGGTTCAGCACTTGCCACGGGCCTTCTCGGCCGCCGCGCGATCCCGCACGGCCTTGGCGGCCTTCGGATACTTGGCCAGCAGTTCGTCCCAGGAGGCGCAGGCCGCCTTCTTCTCACCGAGACCGGACAGTGCCATGCCGAGCTTCAGCAGGCTGTCGGGCGCCTTGGCGCCGTCGGGAAACTGGGTGTAGCTCTTGAGAAAGGCGTCGGCCGCCTCCTTGTGGCGGTTGCGCGCGTAGAAGCTCTCGCCGAGCCAGAACTGCGCCGCGCCGATGCGCCGATCGGTCGGGTGATTGGCCAGGAAGGTCTTGAAGCTCTGTTCGGCCAGATCGTATTCGCCGTTGAGGATGTAGCCGTAGGCGGCGTCGTATTCGTCGCGCGGGCTCGCCGTCGGCGCCACGTTCGAATAGCGCGGATCGACGCCCGGCACCGGCGCGACCATCGGCGCCGCCGGAACGGGAGCGGCCGAGCGCGCTCCCGGCGCGCCGAGATCGAGCGGGGCCGACCCGATCAGCCCGCCGATCGGATCGCTGCCCGACAACTGCCCGAGATCGGCCGGCGGCGTGCCGCGCGCCGGAGCCGCGCGGGCGGCGGGGGCGTCCATGCCAGATCGGAAGAGCGTCG
>JBEOKB010000002.1:0-37522 GCA_040275425.1 Siculibacillus sp.
CAGGTTCCGGCGCGGTCATGGCAAATATCGGTCACGACGCGGGCGCGGCGAGCGAGGCATCGGCGACCAGGGTCGAGGCCGGGATCTGACGGCGCGGCCCGGCCTGGATGTCGGCGCTCGCGAGCAGGGTGCGCTCGTCCTGGCCGGGGGCGAGGCCCGGTCCGCGCAGCGTGGCGGCGAGGACGCGCTGGTCCGAACCGGCGAGCCCGGCGCGGCCGACGTACTGCACCCGCACCTTGCTGACGCCGCGGTTCTTGATGTCGAGGAGCTGGGCGGTGCGCTCGGACAGATCGATGATGCGATTGGCGGCGTAGGGGCCGCGATCGTTGACGCGCACGATGATCGAGCGGCCGGTGGCGAGCGAGGTGACGCGCGCATAGGCCGGCAGCGGCATGGTGGTGTGCGCGGCGGAAATGGTGTGGCGATCGAACACTTCACCGTTGGCGGTCTTGGTGCCGTGGTGGAAGTCGCCGCCGTACCAGGAGGCGAGCCCGACCTGATCGAGGGTCGGGTCCTCGCGCGGCACGTAGGTGCGCCCGCCGATGGTGTAGGGCTTGCCGATCTGAGTGCGGCCGCCGCCGGGGGCGACCTTGTCGTTCGGGCCGACCACGCGCTCGACACGCAGGTTCGGATCGTCGGAGGCGGTGCGCTGGACGGCGAGATTGGACGCGCAACCGGCGAGGAGAGACGCGGAGGCGAGAAGCGCGCTCACCAGAGCGCCGCGATTGCCCGACGGTGCCGTCGAATTCGCCATGTGTCGGTTTCCTTCCCCCGGTTACCCGCTCGTCGACGACGTCCCGGCCGAACACGGGCCGAGGCTCGGAAACGAACGATGCACCGCTTCTTCGGGCGGTGCGACGATCTCGCGACGCGGATACTCCCTTCCGCTCGGATACATCAAACGGCGGCGAGTGGGAAGTGCGTGCGACTACCTGCGAACCACTCGCACATTCCGAACCACCGTTCACTCCGCCGGTTCGGCGAGACCTGCGGCCGCCGACCCGATCGCCCGTCGCCCGGGCGGCAGGGGCGACGAGGCGGTCACGGACGGGATCGGCGGCATTTCGGACATCGACGGCTCCGCGTGTCGACGTCGGGCGCGGACGGGCGCACCGAAAGCGGCTCGACACATGAGGAGATGGTGGTTCGTTCTGGTTGATGCCGTGTTAACCGCGGCGTCGGAATCGACGATCGCGCGAACCACGCTCGATCCGCGCGAACCATTCCCGTGATTTCGGCGGTCGTGGCAATCCCCGCGCGCGCCGCGACGGCGTCTTGCCTCGATCCGAACGAGGTGGCAGAAGAAGCCCGACGCGCCGAGCGCCCGCGACGAGGGGTTCGGGTGCGCCTTCGCGCGACGGGCACGGCCGGTCGGCGGCGAGGATGGGTGGCCGAGTGGTTTAAGGCAGCGGTCTTGAAAACCGCCGTGGGTGAGAGCCCACCGTGGGTTCGAATCCCACCCCATCCGCCAGTTCAGGCAATAGGTTGAAACGGTTTCTTCGAGCGCTGAGCGAGATTGCGCGCGGGCGGTGATCCCGGGGCCGCGCAACCGCCCTCCCCCTTCGGACCGCGGAAGCGCGGCCCCCGCGCGGTGGGCCGCGCGGGAGCTCTCGTCCGGTTCGCGTCCGAGGGCGACTCAGAGTCCGTCTCGAAGGCTCGAACGGGTCGGCTCGTCGGATCTCTTCCGCTCTCACGGCGTCGGGAATCTCGCCGACATCTCGATCTGGGCTTCGCTTCCCTGCCGGCGAGAACGAAGAATCCCTCGCCGTTCCTCCGCCGTCGACTTCCGAGACAGGCTCTCAGGCCGTGTGCTTGATCACGAAGCGATAGACACCGGCCTCGGCGGCCGATTCCAGCATCGTGTTGCCGGTGGTGCGGCAGAAGGCCTCGAAGTCGGCGACCGAGCCGGGATCGGTGGTGAAGATCTCCAGCGTGCCGCCGGCGGGCACTTCCTTCAGCGTCTTCTTGGCCTTGATGATCGGCAGCGGGCAGTTCAGTCCCTTGGCGTCGAGAACCTTGTCGGCCATGCGGGTGTTCCTCCGGTTTCGTATTTTTTCCGTGTTTCTCGTGACGGATGCCGAGGGGCGGTCGTGTCCCTCGGCCGGGCCTTCCGTCAGCGGCCGTACCAGATCATGCAGTCGTGCTCGGCTTCCGCGAAGAACAGCCAGCGCTCGACCAGGAGGCCGACCGCCACCGCCGCGACGGCGCCGAGCGTCAGCACCGTCGCCGTCACCGCCGGGGCGAACCATCCGGCGACGAGGAGGACGAGTGGCGCGGCGAACAGGCAGAGGTGGGCGATCGAGCGCAGCCGACGGGCGTGGCGGCGGGCGACGGTGTAGCCCATCTCGTGCATGAGGAAATTCGCCTCGGTGTGCGGTTGCTCGAGCAGGCGCACGGCGCCGAAGCGGCCGAGGCCGGTGGCGGTGCCGAGATCGCTGATCGGGCGATCGGCGTCGATGATCGACCAGTAGGCGGTCTTGACCACCCAGGCCGTCAGCACCAGCGCGACCGCGACGACGTCGAAGGCGACGACGTGGACGCCGAACAGGCGGCTGACCGCCTCCAGCAGGACCGCGCCGGACATCAGGCCGAGCACCAGATAGGCGACCGGCACGATGGCGAGGTTCCATTGGCGGATGGTCTTGAGGCTGGCGTAGATCATCGAGGTGGCGATCACGGTCGCGCCGGCGAGGATCGCCGCCGCCACGCCCGCCCAGCCCCAGGGGCCGGTGGTGGCGCCGAAGAACACCCAACCGACCGCGAACAGGCCCGCCGGCACGAAGGTGGCGACCGCCAGCACGCCCTCTCGCGACAGCCACGAGGTGCGCCACTGCGAAAAGGCGCCGATCGCGCGCTCGGGATGACCGAGGTGGAAGGTCGACGACAGGAGGCCGCCGCCGATCAGGCCGAGGGCGAGGCCGCAGGTGACCAGACCGAGCAGCATGGTCGCGGGCAGGAGACCGGCGACGGCGAAGATCGCGGCGAGGATCAGCAGTCCGTAGCCGGCGCCGGAGGCGGTGGTGAAGAAAATGACCGAATAGGCGGGATGCATGGTCTCGTCTTCCTTCTCAGCGCGTCAGGACGCGGTCGACCCACTTCAGGAATCGACCCGCGCCTTCGAGGTTCGGCGAGGGAGCGGCGGCGGGGGTGGCGGAACCGCGCTGGCCCGGGCGCGGCGGCAGATACTTCGAGGTCGGCCGATAGCCCTTCTCCGGCATGGCGTCGTAGCCGCCGCGCTCGGCGGTGAGCTTCGACACGGTCGAATTGGGGTCGGCGAAGTCGCCGAAGTGGCGCGCCTTGGCCGGACAGGCGGCGACGCAAGCCGGCACGCGATCGGCCTCCGGCAGCGTCTCGTTGTAGATCTTGTCGACGCAGAGCGTGCACTTCTTCATCACGCCCTCGACCTCGTCGTACTCGCGGGCGCCGTAGGGGCAGGCCCAGGAGCACAGCTTGCAGCCGATGCACTTGTCGTGATCGACGAGGACGATGCCGTCCTCGGCGCGCTTGTAGGAGGCCCCGGTCGGGCACACGGTGACGCAGGCCGGGTTCTCGCAGTGCATGCAGTTCTTGGGGAAGTGGACGGTGCGCCCTGCCCCGCCCTCGCCGCCGACCTCGTAGGTGAACACGCGGTTGAACCACACGCCGCGCTGTTCGGCCTCGTAGGCGTTGACGTCGGTGAGCGGGCCGGAGATGCCGCCGGCGTTCCATTCCTTGCAGTTGGTGGCGCAGGCGTGACAGCCGACGCAGGTGTCGACGTCGATGGCGAGGCCGAGGCGCTTCGCCGGTCGGGTCGCGGGAAGCGAGGTCATGCGCGGCTCCTGTCGTCGGTATGGCCGGGGGCGAAACGAGCGCCGTAGTCGTTGGTCGCGGGGGCCGGCGCGAGGCCGGGCAGACGCGGGATGGTCGGGAACTGCGGTTCGCTCACCTCGGCGCCCGCCTCGCACTTCTCGATCGCCACGCGCAGGTCGAACCACGCCGCCTGACCGGTGATCGGGTCGGAGTTGGAGAGCCGCCGTCCGTCACCGCGCGCCGGGAGCAGTTCCGAGATGAGGTGATTGAGCAGGAAGCCCTTCTTGGCCTCCGGCGCGTCGGGGGCGAGGTTCCAGGCGCCGGAGCGCTTGCCGATGGCGTTCCAGGTCCACACCGTGTCGTGGTTCAGGCCCTCCATCGTCTTGATCTGGACCTTGATCGCGCCGTTGTGGCTGGTCACGCGGACCCAGTCGTCGTCGACGAGGCCGAGTTCACGCGCCTTCGACGTCGCCACGTAGAGGCGATTGCGGCCGAGGATCTGCCGAAGCCAGGCGTTCTGAGACCCCCAGGAGTGGTACATGATCATCGGGCGCTGGGTCAGCGCGTGGATCGGGTAGGTCTCGGTGTCGACCAGGGCCTCCTCGTGCGGCACGTACCAGACCGGCAGCGGATCGAACGCGGCCTCGAGGGCGGCGCGCATGTGATCGGGCGGTTGAATCGGGCCGTGGCCTTCGGCGGCGAGGCGGAACTTCTGCATCGGCTCCGAATAGAGCTGGAGCACGATCTGGTCGGCGTGGCCGACGAAGCCCATCTTCACCGCGAAGTCGAGATAGTCCTTGTTGGCGAACTTGTAGAACTTCTGGCTCGGCGTCAGCTCGTGGTGCCAGAAGCATTCGTGCTCTATGTAGGCGTCGAGCTGGTTCTTGTTGGGAGCGCCGCGGCCGTGGCTGTCGCCGTTCTCGCCGCGCCAACCGGCGAGCGGGCCGATTCCCGGCATGCGCTCGTGATTGACGATGTAGTCGGCATAGCCGCCGGGGAACTTCGGGCTGCCGTCGGCGTTGGTCATGCCGGGCAGTCCGAGGCGGGCGCCGAGGTCGAGCAGCACGGTCTGGAAGCCGCGCACGTCGCGATCGGGCTGGACGATCGGCTGGCGGATGGCGTCCGCCGGACCGTCGGCCTCGCAGATCGGGCGATCGAGCAGCGAGATGCAGTCCCAGCGCTCGAGGTAGGTCGTATCCGGCAGGATCAGATCCGCGTAGGCGACCATTTCGGAGAAATAGGCGTCCGAATAGATGATCTTCGGGATCTTGTACTCGCCGGTCTTCGGATCGACGTCGGTCAACATCTCCATGACACCCTTGGTGTTCATGGTCGAGTTCCAACTCATGTTGGCCATGTACATGAAGAGCGTGTCGATCGGGTACGGATCGCCCTTCCACGCGTTGGTGATCACCATGTGCATCAGGCCGTGCGAGGCGACCGGCGCCTCCCAGGAATAGGCCTTGTCGATGCGGATGGGATTGCCGGCGTCGTCGATGACCAGATCCTCCGGCCCGGTGGTGAAACCGAGCGGCAGGCCGGGCAGCGGGGTATTGGGCGCATAGGTCTTGCCGGCGGGCTTCTGGCCGGGCGGGATCGGCTTGGGGAACGGCGGCTTGAAGCGGAAGCCGCCGGGGCATTCGATCGAGCCGAGCAGCACCTGCAGGAGGTGGATGGCGCGGCAGGTGTGGAAGCCGTTGGTGTGGGCCGAGATACCGCGCATGGCGTGCATGGCGACGGGGCGGCCGATCATCTTCGACTGCTTGCGACCGGCCCAATCGGTCCATTCGACGTCGAGTTCGATCGACTGCTCGAAGGCGACCTCGGCCAGTTCGCGGGCGATGCGGCGGATGGTGTCGGCGGGGATGCCGCACACCGGGGCCGCCTTCTCGGGCGCGAACTCGGCGTCCATGTAGCGTTCGGCGATGCGCTGGAACGAGGGCACCGCCTTGCCGCCGTCGGCGAGGTCGAACGAGCCGACGACGGCGGGGGCGACCTCGGGCAGCCTGGCCGAGACCAGCCCGCCCGACTTCTGGTCGAAGCAGAGCGGGTCGCCCTTGGCGTCGCGGGCGAACAGGCCGTGGTCGGCCGAGCCGGGGGCGTCGATCACCAGCCAAGGGGCGTTGGTGTAGCGCACCAGATAGTCGAGATCGACCTTGTCGGCGTGGAGCAGCTCATGGATCAGCGCCATGACGAACAGGCCGTCGGTGCCGGGGCGGATGCCCAGCCACTCGTCGGCGACGGCGGAATAGCCGGTGCGGATCGGGTTGACCGACACGACCTTGGCGCCGCGGCCCTTCATCTTGCCGAGGCCGGTCTTGATCGGATTGCTGTCGTGATCCTCGGCGACGCCGAACAGCATCAGGTACTTCGAGCGCTCCCAATCGGGCTCGCCGAACTCCCAGAACGAGCCGCCGATGGTGTAGAGACCGGCGGCGGCCATGTTGACCGAGCAGAAGCCGCCGTGGGCGGCGAAGTTCGGGGTGCCGAACTGCGAGGCCCACCAGCCGGTCAGCGACTGCGACTGGTCGCGGCCGGTGAAGAAGGCGAGCTTCTTGGGGTCGGTGGCGCGGATGTCGCCGAGCCACTTGCCGGCGATGGCCATGGCCTCGTCCCACTCGATCTCGACGAAGTCGGCCTCGCCGCGCTTGCCCACGCGCTTCAGCGGCTTCTGCAGCCGCGCCGGCGAGTAGTGCTGCATGATGCCGGACGAGCCCTTGCCGCAGATCACGCCCTTGTTGACGGGGTGATTGCGGTTGCCCTCGATGTAGCGGACGAAGCCGTCCTTCAGGTGCACCTTGATGCCGCAGCGGCAGGCGCACATGTAGCAGGTGGTGAACTTGACCTCGTCGCCGACGGTCGGCGACAGGTCCAGTGTCGGTTCGCTCGACATCAACCCCGTTTCCTCTCCTCGCGCCCGCAGGGGGCGGTTGTTCTCGCGCGCATCCGAGGCGCGCGTTCGTTCTCGTTCGCCCTAGCGGGCGGTGGCGACGGGGGCGGCGCTCGCGGGCGCGGGCGTCTCGTCGTCGTCGAAGTCGTCCTCGGTCGGTTCCTGTTTGCCCATGCGCACGCATTCGACGAACACGTTGAGGCCGCAGGCGCGGCACTGGTCGTAGTCGAACCTGCGGTAGAGATCGCGCAGGGCCTCGGTCTTGGAGAAATAGACGTTCTTCCGACCGATCTCGTCGATGTAGCCGCCGCGCTCCAGGAGCTCGAGCACCTGATCCTTGGGGCGGATGAGATAGAGGCCGCCGCCGAGAGCGCGACGGCGCTTGGCCATCTGCACCATCGCCTCGGCGCCGGCGATGTCGACGAAGTTCACGCCCGACATGACGATCGCCAGATGCCTGCGCAGCGGCTCCTCGGCCTCGTAGCCGCGCAGGGTCTCCTGGAAGGCGGAGACCGAGCCGAAGTAGAGCGAGCCGTCCATGCGCACGATGCGCAGCTGGGGGCATTCGGGGTGGTCTTCGTCGGCGGTGGTGAACTTGCGGCCGCCGCTCATGCGATCGGGTACGCGGGCGATGATCTTCGGGTTCGAGGTGCGATTGAGATAGAGCAGCAGCGACAGGATGACGCCGATGAAGATCGCCAGCTCGAGCTCGAGAAACAGCGAGGCGAGGAAGACGACGGTCATCACCGCCGTCTCGGCCTTGGAGGTGCGCAGGATCTGGGCGATGTGGTGGCGGTCGATCAGGCCCCAGGCGACCAGGAACAGCACGCCGGCCATGGCGGCGAGCGGCATGTAGATCGCATAGGGGGCGACGACGATCATCGCGCCCATCAGCAGGAGGCCGGAGAGCGCGGCGGCGAGCGGGGTCTTGGCGCCCGCCTCCCAGTTGAGCCCCGAGCGGTTGAACGAGCCGGTGGCGACGTAACCGGAGAAGAAGGCGCCGGCGAGGTTCGACAGGCCCTGGCCGAAGAACTCCTGGTTGGCGTCGATGTGCTGGCCGGACTTGACCGCCAGCGCGCGGGCGATCGACAGCGCCTCGGTCAGCGCGAACATGGTCATGGCGATGGCGGTTGGGGCGAGTTTGCGCCACACCTCGGGCTCGAAGCTCGGCATCGACAGGGGCGGCAGGCTCGCGGGCAGCGCCGCCATGGTCACGACCGAGCCGGGCTCGACCGCGTTGAAGATCGCCGCGACCACGGAGCCGACCAGGATGGCGATGATCATGTAGGGCACGCGCGGCAGGAACTTGCGGGCGAGGATGCCGGTCCACAGCGTGGCGAAGCCGACCACGGTGGTGCCGAGCGCCACCTCGGGCAGGTGGGTGAAGAGATAGATCAACACCTCGTGGAAATGGGCGCCGCGCGGAATGGGCAGACCGAAGAAGTTCTTGATCTGATTGACGGCGATCAGCACGCCCGCGCCGGCGGTGAAGCCGATCACCACCGAATGGGAGATGAAGTTGACGATGGTGCCGAGCTTGAACAGCGCCATGGTGATCTCGATCAGACCGACCATCAGCGCCAGCGTCAGCGCGTACTTCACGTAGACGGCGCTGCCGGGCTCGGCGAGCGCGGAGAGCGAGGAGAACAGCACCAGCGAGGCGGCCGTGGTCGGGCCCGACACCAGATGCCAGGACGAACCGAACAGCGCGGCGACGATCGCCGGGATCATGCCCGCATAGAGGCCGTATTCCGGGGGCATTCCGGCGATGGTGGCGAAGGCCACGCCCTGCGGAAGAACGACGACGGCGCCGGTCAGGCCCGCCATCAGGTCGGCCGACAGGGTCTTGCGGTCGCTCGCGCGCATCCAGCCGAGAAACGGCAGGAGGTCGGGCAGAAGAGACGCGATGCGGGACGGCGCGGCCAAGCGAGCGCTCCTCCTCCGGGGTTTCCTACCTGGAACGTCGTTGGGAGCGATTTTCGCTCCACGCCCCTCTGTTTCGGGGGCTTTGGGATCGCTCGGGCCGGAGTCCGAGCGACGTTTCGAGCGCGTGCCGCCGAAGGGATCGACGTCACCGGGCAACTTCGGAGCGGGACGGGAGCGGGCGACGCCGAAAGAGCGGCGACGCCCGCGTCTCGACTCAGGTGGTCTTCTTCAGCTTGCCGATGCCGAGGAAGTCGAGCATGGCCTTCTCGTAGAAGGGCTCGCTCTCGCCGCGGCGCATCTTGCGGATGAAGTACTTCTCGAAGCCGATCTTGGCCGCGTGCACCCACTTGCCCTGCGAGGACCAGTTGACGTTGCGCGGCGGGATCTGCGGCTGGGCGACGAAGGCGATGCCGCCGTCGCCGAAGTCGGCGAGACAGACCGCGTTCCAGGTGGCCTCGTGGGTCGACTGACCGCCGCGCAGGATCTGGCCGATGTTGTGCGCCGTGGCGGTGACCATCGACTCGATCATGAAGCCGGTCTTGGGCACGCCGCAGGGCACCGGGGTCGGCCCCATCGGCGGAATGGCGACGCAGACGCCGACCGAGAAGATGTTGCGGTACTTCGGGTTGGCCTGGTGCTTGTCGACGATGACGAAGCCGCGCGGATTGACGAGGCCCTCGATGCCGCGTACCGCGGCGATGCCGCGGAAGGCCGGCAGCATCATCGCGAAGCCGAAGGGCAGTTCCTTCTCGGCCTTGACGCTGCCGTCGTCGGCGATCTCCTCGACCGTCATTTTGCCGGCCTCGACCTTCTTCACGCGCGAAGAGGTCATCCACTTGATGTGTTTCTCGCGCAGCGCGCCCTCGAGCAGACCCTTGGTGTCGCCGACGCCGTCGAGGCCGAGATGGCCGACGTAGGGTTCGGCGGTGACGAAGGTCATCGGCACCTTGTCGCGGATCTTGCGGCGGCGCAGCTCGGTGTCGAGGATGAAGGTGAACTCGTAGGCCGGGCCGAAGCACGAGGCGCCCTGCGCCGCGCCGAGCACGATCGGACCGGGGTTCCTGCAGAACTCCTCGAAGGCGTCGGCGGCCTTCTCGGCATGGTCGATGTGGCAGATCGACTGGGTGTGGCCGTCCGGACCGAAGCCCTCGATCTCGTCGAAGGCGAGTTCGGGGCCGGTCGCGATGATCAGGAAGTCGTAGTCGAGGACCGTACCGTCGACGAGGTCGAGCTTGTTCTCCTCGGGGCGGACCTTGGCGGCGGCGACCGGCTTGAAGTCGATGCCGCGCTTGGCGAAGGTCGGGGCCAGATCGACCTGGATGTCCTCACGCTTGCGCCACTTGACCGGAATCCAGGGGTTCGACGGAACGAAGTGATACTTCGGATCCTTGGTGACGACGGTCAGCGTGTCACCGGGACGCAGCTGATCCTTCATTTCGTAGGCCATGACGACGCCGCCGAGGCCCGCGCCCATAATCACGATGTGTGCCATCGAACTCTCCCGATATTGACCGACGGCAACCCACGCGTGCCCCCGGCTCGTTATTGCTCGACCTTCGGCGTCGGTGCGGATCGACCGCATCGGACGCAGCGGCGTGAGCATTCTGTTATGTCAATCATAATATTCGGATGTGCTGGTCCACGCCACGCGCGCAAACACTGACTCCTCTCAAATTCCGCAGACAACGGTCCTCTCTGGTCGGTCGGGGATCGGGATCGTGGGCATCATCCCGTGCTCCAGGCGCGCGGGCGGACCATGCCGGCGATGCGGCAGGCCTGACCGACGTAGCCGTAGGGAAAGAGTTCGAACAGGCGATTGCGTCCGGCACCGCGCGTGGCGGTGAGCATGCGGATGACGTGGCGGGCGTCGGGGGTGACGCCGTGTTCCTGCTGCTGGGCGCGCATGAAGGCGATCACCGCCCAATGCTCCTCGGTCAGCTCGATACCGAGCCCTTCGGCGGTCGCGCGCGCGAAGTTCTCGCTCCAGTCGTCGGGATCGACCAGATAGCCCTCGGCATCGACGCGTGGGGACACGGCGCTCGTCATCACCACCCCCCGTAGGCGAGGGCCCCGCCGACGTCGGTCGGATCGAGGGCGGCGGCAAAGGCGGGCGCGCTCGGCGCGGCGCGGCGGCGGTCGCGGGTGGTGCGCACGAAGCCGACGAAGCGCTCGACCCAGGCCAGACGCGAGGTGTCGCGCAGGTGGGCGAAGCTCGCGAGCGTGTTGCCGACGACGATACCGTCGTCGGTGCCGGTGATGCCGTCGCCGCGCACCACCTTCCAGGCGTAACGAGCGTCGAGAGCGACGTTCTCCAGGCGGGCGTAGTGGAACTCGTGGGCGCGCACGCGCTGAGGCGGGGCGGCGTCGCTCGGCAGCGCGGCACGGGGGCCGCGCCAGGGCATGGCGTCGGTCTCCTCGAGCACGACGAGGCCGCGACCCTGCGGGCGCTCCTGGACCACGGCGTCGGCGGGCACGACGCCGACCATCTCCCCGACCTCGCCCTTCCAGGCGATCGAGCGGGAGAGATACATCAGGCCACCGCACTCGGCGTAGATCGGCAGGCCGCTCGCGGCGGCGGAGGCGATGTCGGCGCGCAACGAGGCGTTGGCGGCGAGCGGGGCGATGTGGCTCTCGGGGAAGCCGCCGCCGATGAACAGGCCGTCGACCTTCGGCAGGCGCGGGGCGTCGAGGGTGGAGAAGAACTCCAGCCGGGCGCCGGCGCGCTCGAGCGCCTCGAGGTCGTCCTGGTAGTAGAAGCAGAAGGCGCTGTCGCGGGCGACGCCGATCGTGACCGGGTCGGCGACGACGGGGGACGCGGCGGTGTGGACGACGATCGGACGCGGGCGGGCGGTCGTGCCGCGGGCGGGGCGCGCGGCCTCGGCCATGATGCGGTCGAGATCGACCCCGGCGCGGACGGTCTCGGCCAGCTCGGCGACGACGGCCTCGACGCTGTCGGTCTCCTGCGGCGTGGTCAGGCCGAGGTGGCGCTCCTCGACCACCAGATCGGCGCGACGGCCGATGGCGCCGAGGATCTCGACGTCGGTGTAGCGCTCGATCGCGGCGATCAACTTGGATTCCTGACGCGCGGTGGCGACGCGGTTGAGCACCACGCCGCGAATGTCGACGTCGGGATCGAACATGCGGTAGCCGAGCAGCAGCGGCGCGATGCCGCGCGTCATGCCGGAGGCGTCGAGCACCAGAACCACCGGGGCGCCGACCAGCTTGGCGAGCGCGGCGGTGGAATCGGCGCCCTCGAGGTCGATGCCGTCGTGCAGGCCCTTGTTGCCCTCGATCAGCTCGAGATCGGCGCCGTGGCCGCGCGCGGCGACGAGGGCGAGGATCTCCTCGGGCGACTGGGTGTTGAAGTCGAGATTGTAGCTCGCCCGGCGGCTGGCGCGGGCATGCCAGAGGGGATCGATGTAGTCGGGGCCCTTCTTGAAGCACTGGACCCGATCGCCGCGCCGCGTCAGCGCGGCGGCGAGGCCGATGGTGAAGGTGGTCTTGCCCGACGACTTGTGGGCGGCCGAGACGAGCAGGCGTGCCATGTTACTCGGCCTCCTCGCGCGGCAGCAGCTTGAACAGCTTGAGGGCGATCATGGTGGCGAGCAGCGCCAGCGCCACGCCGCCGAGGCCGAGACCGAGCTCGGGCAGGGACGGCACGTAGGAGGCGACGACGCCGTCGCCGAAGCTCGACGTGACCTCCATGCCGGGGAACAGGCGCATGGGGAACACCTGTCCGCCGATGATGATCACCCACAGCAGCGCGAAGCCGCCGAGAACCACCAGCGCCGCGCCGATGCCCACCGCGCGCCGGCTCGGCGCCGCGCGGCCGTAGAGCATGATCATCGGCACCAGCGAGCCGAGGATCACGTAGCCGACCCACAGCAGCGCGGTGAAATAGCCGCCGCCCAGGAGAATCCAGGCTTCGTACTCGACGCGCTCGGGCGAGAAGATCGCGGTGAAGTGGGCGACGCCGGTGAAATAGAGCACCGAGCCGACGAAGATCACCAGGAGTCGCGCCAGCCGCGCCAGCAGCGCGTCGTCGAGGCGACGATCGGGCGAGGCGTCGTGCAGCAGCAGGCGGATCAGGATGAACACCGCCAGCCCGTAGGCGAGCGACATGGCGATGAACTGCGGCGCCATCACCGCCGTGCCGTAACCGGAGCGGGCGACGAGGAAGCCGAAGATCGAGCCGGTGCCGGTGGTGAGCGTCAGACGCCACAGGAAGGCGGCCAGGCCGATCGGCTTGACGTAGCCCTCCCAGACGCGGGTCATCTGGGCCACCACATAGCCCGCCACCACCACCAGGAAGCCGGTGTAGAGGAAGACGTTCCAGGCGAAGATGGAGCGGAAGTTGTAGTTGGTCATCGCCACGGTGAGGCGATCGGGGCGACCGAGATCGAGCACCAGCACGGCGAGACCGCCGATCAGGAAGGTGATCGCCATCACCGACGACAGGCGCGCCTTGGGCTTGTAGCCCATCTCGCCGAAGACCGAGCCGAGCGAGGCGATGTTGAGCACGCCCGAGGCGACCAGGATCAGGAAGATGGCGAAGACGTGGGGGGTGCCCCACACGACCGAGTTGTTCATGCCGGAGACGACGTGGCCGTTCGTCTCCATGTAGAGCGCCGACAGGGCGCCGAGGCCGAGCACCACGGACAGACCCGCGAAGGCCCGATTGAACCAGCGCCCGCCCGAGCATTCGGTGTAGACGATGTGGGACATGGCCGGCCCTCAGAGATTGCGGTAGCGCACGCCGGGGTCGACGCCGAGGTCGCCGCGAATGCGCGTGGTGGGGTGGGTCGCGATCGCCACGGAGATCTCCGACTTCGGGTCGTTGAGATCACCGAACAGCATGGCGCCGCCGGACGTGGCGCAGGCCGAGACGCAGGCCGGGGCCTGACCGCGATCGACGCGGTGGACGCACAGCGTGCAGCTCTCGACCGTGCCGATGCCGCGCGGGGCGTGGGGCTTCTGATCCTCGAGGTGCTCGTGGACGAAGGAGCGCGCCTTGTAGGGGCAGGCCATCATGCAGTAGCGGCAACCGATGCAGCGATGCTTGTCGACCAGCACGATGCCGTCGGCCCGCTTGAACGAGGCCGCCGTCGGGCAGACGTCGACGCATGGCGGCGAGGCGCAGTGCTGGCACATCACCGGGGCCGACTTGGTGGCGCCGGTACGCGGGTCGCGCAGCGAGACCTTGCGGATCCACTGGGCGTCGGTCTGGGAGCCGGGCCTGGCGCTCCAGCCGTTCTCCTTGGAACAGGCATCGACGCAGCCGGTGCAGCCGTCGACGCACTTGGAGACGTCGACCAGGAGACCCCAGCGCTTGGCGGGATCGGCACCGGCGGCGGCGGCCTCGGAGGTGCCGTAGACGGTGAGCATCACACCGGGAGCGAGCGTGGTCACGGCGACGGCGGCCGCGCCCCCGAGCAGGGAGCGGCGGGTCGCGTCGACCTCCCCTGCCCTCGCACGGGGTTCGCTCGCGCTGCAGGCGCAGCCGGTTCCGGCGCATTCCTTCGGGTTCGACGTCATCGCGCCTTCTCCTCGAGCCAGCCGGCGAGAGCCGCCACGTCGCCCTTGCCGTCCAGGCTCGACGCCTTGGACGCCTCGGGACGCGAGGCGTGACATTCGAAGCAGTCCACCTTCACCGCCGCGTAGTCGTGGCACGAGCGGCAGAAGTGCTGCGGCGAGGACACGGTGACGGCCCTGCCGTCGGCGCCCTTGACCTGATGGCACTCGATGCAGCCGCCGAGGCCCGACGGGGCGGTACGATCACCGCCGCGCAGGGTGACGTCGCGGGTGTGCTTGAGCATGTCCGGGTGGGCCCGGCGCATTTCAGCCGGCGGCGCCACGCAGGTTCCGGCGGTCGCCTTGGGGATGGAGGGCAGCGGCACGCCGCCCTCCAGAGCAATACCGGTCGCCGCGCCGACGAGCCCGCCGCCGACGAGCGTCGCCACGAACAACAGGACGGTGAGCAGCTTCGAGCGGAGACCCATGCGTCAGTCCCCCAGGCCCATCTGGATGAAGCCGGTCGGGCAGACGTCCTTGCAGATGTGACAGCCGACGCACTTGCCGTAGTCGGTCTCGACGTAGCGGCCGACGGCGCGCTCCTTCTTCGGCACGCGCGACACCGCCTTCTGCGGGCAGTAGATCACGCAGTTGTCGCACTCGAAGCACATGCCGCAGGACATGCAGCGCTTGCCCTCGTGACGGGCCTGTTCCTCGGTCAGCGCCTGGATGCGCTCCTCGAAGTTGCCGATGACGTTGGCGGCCTCGACGTGGACCTCGGAGCGATGCTCGCGCGGATCGTAGGAGAAGTGACCCTTGAACAGATCGCGATGGGGCACGACGTGGGACGACGAGCGGTCGTCCCAGTTGTGGATCGCGAAGTCGGCGTCGCAGGTGCCGCGGGTCTGGAGGTGTTCGTAGGCATCGGGCTCGAGCCCGCGCTGCTGCAGCTCCTCGAGAAGATCGAAGTGGGCGACGTCGACCTTCGGGCGCTTCTCCGACAGGGTGCCGGCGAGATAGCCGTCGATCACCTCGGAGGCGACGCGGCCGTGGCCGATCGCGGTGGTGAGCAGGTGCGGGCGGATGACGTCGCCGCCGGCGAAGTGCTTCTCGCGGCCCTTGACCCGATAGACGTTGTCGATGGCGATGAAGCCGCGACCGCCGTCGAGCGAGCCCAGCCCCTCGGCGAGATCGGCCATCTGGCCGATGGCCGAGACGATCATGTCGCAGGGGATGACGAACTCGGTGCCCTCGGTCGGCATCGGCACCATGCCCTTCATGGTGCAGGCGCACATCCGGAGGCCGACGACGCGACCGTTCTCGGTCATCACCTCGAGCGGCATGACGCCGTCGCGGATCTCGACGCCCTCGCGCAGCGCATCCTCGCGCTCGCGTTCGGCGGCGGTCATCTGAGCCATCGGGAACAGCGAGGTCAGCGTCGCCTTGACGCCCTCGCGAGCCATGGTGCCGGCGACGTCGTGAGCGGCGAAGCCCATGACCTCGGATCCCGCGCGGTCCTTTTCGGCGACCTTGGTGATCGCGCCGAGACGGCGGGCGACCGAGGCGACGTCGATCGAGGTGTCGCCGCCGCCGACCACGACGACGCGCGGCGCGGTGGAGAAGACCCAACCCTGGTTGAAGGCGTCGAGGAACTCGATGCCGGTGAGGCAGCCCTCGGCATCGGAGCCGGGGACGGGCAGCGGACGGCCCTTCTGCGCGCCGAGCGCCCAGAAGATCGCGTCGAACTCGGCCTCGAGTTGCTCGATGGTCACGTCGGTGCCGACGCGGATCGACAGACGCGCCTCGACGCCGGTGGCGAGGATGCGGTCGATCTCGGCGTCGAGCTTGTCGCGCGGGGTGCGATAGCCGGGGATGCCGAAGCGCATCATGCCGCCGAGGCGATCGTGGGCCTCGAACAGGGTGACGCCGTGGCCCTTGCGACGCAGGAAGGCGGCGGCGGCGAGGCCGGCCGGGCCACCGCCGACGACGGCGATCTTCTTGCCGGTCTCGGTCTCGGGCATCGGCAGCGACAGGCCGTTCTCGATCGCCCAGTCGCCGACGTACTGCTCGACCGCGTTGATGCCGACGAAGTCGTCGACCTCGTTGCGGTTGCAGCCGTCCTCGCACGGCGCCGGGCAGACGCGACCCATCACGCTCGGGAAGGGGTTGGCCTCGACCATGCGGTCGAAGGCGTAGCTCTGCCACGGGGCGCCGGTCGGGGACTTGTCCTGGCCGCGGGCGATCGCCAGCCAGCCGCGGATGTCGTGACCCGAGGGGCAGGACGCCTGACACGGGGGGGCGCGGTGGATGTAGGTCGGGCACTTGTGCGACTTGTCGGCGGTGAAGATCTTCTCCTGAAGATCGTCCCATTCCCACATGTTCGCACCGGACTCGTAGCGCCGGAAAGTCAGCTTCTTCGGGCTGGAGTTCTCGTTCATGACTGTCCTCCCCGGACCGCCGGCGTTTTCACCGGTCGTCGTCGTGTTCGTCTTCGTCGCCTTCCGGCACTTCGAGAATGATCGCGTTCGACACGAGCTGGTGCACACTGAGGATCGACTCCCGGTCGAACCCCCACTCGGGCATCACCTTGGCGAACTGGGTCTTGCAGATGGCGCAGATCGCGGCCATGTGGGTCACGCCGTGGTCCCGGGCGGTGATCGACAGCGCCTTCATGCGCGGGCTCGCGCCCTTCTTGCGCAGGTCCATCAGCTCGTCGGTGAGCAGGCCGCCGCCGCCGCCGCAGCAGAAGGTCTGATCCCGGATCGTGTCCGCCGGCATGTCGAAGTAGTAATTGCACACCGTCTTCAGGATGTTGCGCGGGATCTCGAACTGGCCGCCCGGTTCGTCGCCCATGCGAGTGGCGCGGGCGACGTTGCAGCTGTCGTGATAGGTCAGGCGGATGTGGTCGTTCTTCGACTTGTCGAACTTCAGCTCGCCCTTCTGGATCAGATCCCAGGTGTATTCGCAGATGTGCTGCGGCACCGGATAGTTCTGATCGAGGAAGTCGAACGGACCGGCGAGCGTGTTCAGGAACGAGTAGGCGACGCGCCAGGCGTGACCGCACTCGCCGAAGACGATGCGCTTGACGCCGAGGTCGAGAGCAGCCTGACGGATGCGCAGCGAGATCTCGCGCATCTGGTCGTAGGAGCCGATGAACATGCCGAAGTTGGCGGCTTCCGAGGCATAGGACGACACGGTCCAACTGGCGCCGGCGGCGTGGAACACCTTGGCGTAACCGATCAGGCCGTCGACGTGCGGCTCGGCGAAGAAGTCGGCCGAGGGCGTCACCAGCAGGATGTCGGCGCCCACCTTGTCGAGAGGCAGCTTCACCGGCACGCCGGTGGCGTCCTCGATGTCCTCCTCGAGGCCCTCGAGCGTCGAACGCAGGGCGTTCTTGTTGAGGCCGAGATTGTTGCCGATCTTGTGGACCTTGCCGATGATCTCGTTGCAGTACTTCTGGCCCTTGCCGATGTGATCGAGGATCTCACGGCCGGCCATCGAGATCTCGGCAGTGTCGATGCCGTAGGGGCAGAACACCGAGCACCGACGGCACTGCGAGCACTGATGGAAGTAGCTGTACCAGTCGTCGAGCACCTCCTCGGTCAGATCCTCAGCGCCGACCAGTGAGGGGAAATACTTCCCCGCGAAAGTGAAATAGCGCCGATAGACCTTGCGCAGGAGATCCTGACGCGCGACCGGCATGTTCTTCGGATCTCCGGTGCCGAGGAAGTAGTGGCACTTGTCGGTGCAGGCGCCGCACTTCACGCAGGAATCGAGATAGACGCGTAGCGAGCGGTACTTGGTCAGGAGCTCGCCCATCTTGTCGATGGCCTTCTCCTTCCAGTCCGGCACCAGTTCGCCGGGGAAGCCGAGCGGGGTCTGGTGATCCGGCGAGGCGATCCAGGGCTTGGACGCGGCCATCGCGCCGGGGCACATGGTCGGCAGCTCGAACGGATCGAGCACGGCATCGGGGGCCGGGGTTTCGATCGTGGCCATCGGATCACCTCGCACGGTCGGCTTCGAGCTTCGCCGCCCACGGCGCCAGATGACGACGCTCGCGGCTGTCGTCGACCTGATTGCGCGAGGGCGAGAAGAACACGCCGGCCGAGTGCACCAGCTTGGAGAACGGGAAGACGATCATCAGCGCCGCCACCAGGAAGAGGTGGACGAGCAGGATCGGATCGGCGGGAAGCGGCTGGACGTCGAAGCGCATCAGACCGAGGAAGAACGCCTTCACCGCGACGATGTCTGTGTGGGCGACGAACTTGGTGGCCATGCCGCTCATGCCGATCGCCACCAGCAGCGCCAGCATCAGATGGTCCGACGGGCCGGTGATGTAGCGGATGCGCGGCACGATCACGCGGCGGGCCCACAGGCCGAGGAGGCCGGCGATCATCGCGAAGCCGGCGAGGATGCCGAAGGGCTGGGCGAGCGCGATCACGCTCGGCACCGGATCGAGGAAGTAGCGCAGGTGACGAACCACGACGACCGCGAGGGCGACGTGGAACACCCAGCCGAACAGCCAGATCCACTTGTTGGCGCGGAACAGGCTCTCGAACACCGTCACTTCCCGCAACAGGCGGAAGGCGACGCCGGTCTTCGTGGTGGGCGCCGGCATGGTGGGGATCTTGAGGGGCGCCGGCGTTGTGGCGAAACGATGGATGCGGTGGGCCATTCCGAGGAGGAACACCGCCGTCGCGCCGTAGAACAGGCAAGCGTAGATCGTCGTCAGCACGGGGGGCCCCCTGCTTCTCAATGAACCCTGTGGCGAGCGAGCCGCCCCGATCCCCTCGTGGAAATCGGGGCCGGATTTCGCGTCAGACGCAGCCGGTCGGCTTGGGCAGACCGGCGATCTTGCACGCCTGCTTGGCCGGGCCGTAGGGGAAGAGGTCGTAGAGGTACTTGTTGGACGACTTCTCTTCGCCGAGCTTCTTCTTCAGCGCCTTGGTGAGGACGCGGATGGCCGGAGCGATCTGGTACTCGTCGTAGTACTCGCGCAGGAAGTTGACGACTTCCCAGTGCTCGTCGGTCATGTCGATCTTCTCGTCCTTGGCGATCAGGAGCGCCAGCTCCGGATTCCATTCGGACAGATCGGTGAGATAGCCTTCCTCGTCGTGAGCGATTTCGGCGCCGTTGTGCTGGTAGCCCATGATTTCCTCCGAAGATTTCTTCTTGCGTGTCGTGCGGCCGGCTCGATGTTCAGAGCCAGGCCTGGGTCTTGTCGTGGCTCGCGGCCAGGTCGACGAAGCCGCCGTAGTCGACGATCGAGACGCCCTCGACGACGGCGGATTCCGGGATGCCGCGGGCGGTGAGATCGGGCCCGAGCACGTAGATCGAACAGGCCGGCATCGCGGCCTTCAGGGTCGCGGCGGTCGCGGAGGCGGAGGCGCGGGCGGCGACGGCGCCGTCCTCGATCAGGAGGATCGCATCGCCGGGAAGGGCATGGGCGAGCGCCGAGGCGAGGCTTCCGCGCTCGAACGGCGACTTGTTGACGGTGTGCAGCGTCGACATGGGACCAACCTCAGAAGCTCAGGATGACGTCCTGCGCGGCCATGATCTCGGCCATGCGGGCGCGGTCGACGATCTCGACGGAGGACACGTCCTCCTCGTCGTCGTTCTCGTGGGTGATCTCCATGAGATCGTCTTCGCTCAGGCCACGGGCCTCGAGGCTCTCGCGCTCGACGTAGAGCTTCTTGACGTCGTAGTCGCCGAGCGCCCGGTAGGTCGGCGCGAAGTTCTTGACGCCGATGCCGGTGGTCACCTGCTTCTTGACGAGCTGGAACACGCCGTCGTCGAGGAAGGCGAGGCTGACGTCCTGTTCGAAGGCGGCGCCGATCAGCACCACTTCGAGGGACTCCAGCGCATAGACGGTGCCGTGCGGCGCCTTGCGATTGACGTAGAGGAAACGCTTGGTGTCGGACATGGATCCCCTCCCCTCAATCGCCGAAGACGACGAGGCGGTCGGCCTGGATGCCGGCCTCGATCAGCTGGCCGAGACCGGAAATGCGGAAGCCCGGAGCGATGTTGGCGGCGCCGTCGCCCTTGCCGTGACGCTTGGCCTCGTTGTCGTCGAGGATGCCGCGGCGCTGGGCGGCGGCGATGCAGACGACCATGTCGAGGCTGTACTTCTCGGCGAGAGCGGACCAGTTCTTCTGGACATTGCGCTCATCCTGCGGCGGCACGGTCAGACGCGTCGCGTTGTTGACGCCGTCGTGATAGAAGAACACGCGATAGATCTCGTGGCCCTTCTCGAGCGCGGCCTTGGTGAACTGCCAGGCCGTGTCGGACGCCTGATGCGTGTACGGGCCTTCGTTGACGACTACACCGAATTTCACGTGACTTCTCCCTCACTCGCGAGGTTGCACTTCGATCGGCGGCGGGGGTCGAGCCCCCGCCCGCACGGGTTCAGAAGCGCACGTGCGCCGACATGTTCATGTTGTGGCGAGCGCCGACCCAGGTATCGATGTGATGCTTGGTGAAGGCGAGCCCGGTGAGCTCGAAGAAGCGCGGCCAACCGATGCGGTCGATCCACTCGCCCATGCGCTCGAAGTCCTTGGCGTTGTCCTTGTAGGCGTAGAGGATCTTGCGGACGACCTCTTCGACTTCCGGCCAGCGCGGGGCGTTGTTCGGCAGATTGGCGACGACCAGCTTGTGGAACGCCGGCTTGGAGCGGGCGTTCGAATGCTTGCCGCCGACCCAGATGGCGATCTTGGTGGAGTCCGCGCCGTTGATCTGCATCGGCGGGCACGGGGGATAGCAGGCGCCGCAGCACACGCACTTCTTCTCGTCGACCTCGAGCGAGGGCTTGCCGTCGACCATGGCCGGACGGATCGCCGCCACCGGGCAACGGGCCACGACAGCCGGGCGTTCGCAGACGTTGGCGACGAGATCGTGATTGATCTTCGGCGGCTTGGTGTACTGCACGTTGATGGCGATGTCGCCCTGGCCGCCACAGTTGATCTGGCAGCACGAGGTGGTGATGCGAACGCGGTTCGGCATCTCCTCGTGGGTGAACTCGTGATGCATCATGTCCATCAGCGACTTGACCACGCCGGAGGCGTCGGTGCCGGGGATGTCGCAGTGGAGCCAGCCCTGGGTGTGGCTGATCATCGACACCGAGTTGCCGGTGCCGCCGACGGGGAAGCCCTTCTCGCCGAGCGCGGCGATCAGCGCCGGGACCTTCTCGAAGGACGACACCATGAACTCGATGTTCGAACGGGTGGTGAAGCGGACGAAGCCTTCGCCCTGGGTGTCGGCGATGTCGCACAGGGTGCGGATCGTGCCGACGTCCATCTGACGCTGGGTGCCGGCGCGGACGGTCCACACCTCCTCGCCGTTCTTGGCGACGTGATGGAGGACGCCGGGGCGCGGGCGATCGTGCCAGGCCCAATTGCCGTAGTTCTTCTTCAGAACCGGATGCATGAACGGAAACGGATCCGGCACGCCGTGTTCGTCGGGCAGCCGGGGCTTCTTCTCGGCCGTCGCAGCCTGGGTCATCGTGAGTTCCCTCCCTAGGGGAATGTCGCAAGTCGACGTCACCCGCGCGTTTTCCACGCGTCGGGGTGGAGCCCGGCCGCGTTCGCGGCCGGGTCGATCACGGGGTCACTCGGCCGCCTGCTCACGGGCCTTGCGCTCGAAGTACTTCTCCGCTTCCGCGGTGAAGTCGTCGGTGCGCACGTAGGACGAGGTGCGGGGGTGACGGATCATGTTGGGGTTGGGCTCGACGCCGATCCCCTCGAGGAACATCGGCAGGCCGATGCGATCGATGGTCTCGCCGACGCGCTCGTGCTCGAGGGCGTTCTCGGCGAAGAACTCCATGACCGTACGGGCGAACTCGACCAGGTTGTCGTAGTCCTCGTCGGTCTGCAGCGGGAAGAAGGGCATCACGACGGTGCCCATCAGGTCACCGACCTTGAGCGAGCGCTTGCCGCCGATCAGGATGGTGGCGCCGCGTTCGTCACCGGGCGCCAGCGCCTTGTTCATGACGTTGATGCAGTGCATGCAGCGCACGCACGACCGGTTGTCGATCTCGAGCGTGTCGTCGTCGTTGAGGCTGACGGCGCGGGTCGGACACATCGCCACGACGTGGTCGATCGTGTACTTGCGGCCGTGGCTCTCGACGTAGGCCTTGACCTCGGTCTGGTCGATCTTGATGTCGTCCTTCCAGGTGCCGATGACGGCGAAGTCGGCGCGATGGATCGCGTTGACGCAGTCGTTGGGGCAGCCGGAGAACTTGTACTTGAACTTGTAGGGGAACGACGGGCGGTGCATCTCGTCGAGGAACTCGTTGATCACCGAGCGATGCGCCTTGACCTCGTCGTACATCGACATTTCGCAGCGGGCATGGCCGACGCAGCTCATCGAGGTGCGCAGAGCCGGACCGGCGCCGCCGAGATCGAGACCCATCTCGTTGAGGGCGTCGAAGGCCTTCTGGACGTTCTCGGTCTTGCAGCCCTGCATCATGATGTCGCCCGACTGGCCGTGCAACGCGATCAGGCCGGAGCCGTGCTCCTCCCAGACGTCGCAGAGCTTGCGCAGCAGGTCGGTGGTGTAGTGGTAGCCCGCCGGGGGCTGGACGCGAAGGGTGTGAAACTCCTTCGATTCCGGAAACTTGTCGGCGACCTCGGAGAAGCGCGGGATGACGCCGCCGCCGTAGCCGAACACCGAGACCGTGCCGCCCTTCCAGTAGCCGAGGCGGTTGGTGTAGGAGTGCTCGAGCTGACCGAGAAGGTCGTTCATCATGGCGGCGTACTGCTTGCCGCCGCTGTCGCGCAGGCGCTTCAGGCCGGTGACGAAGCTCGGCCACGGACCAGTCTCGAGCTGGTCCAGGAGCGGCGTGGCATGCTGTTCGGTCTCTCGCCCGGAACCCGACGCGGTTCCGCCGAGGGAGTTCTCGACTCCCGACATGATGCTCTCCTTCGAAGCGTTTCCCCGACCGCCCCGACGGACGACCGGATACCCTCATTCTCCACCCGTCCCGCGACCCGATGAGTCGTCGGCGGTAGAGGTCTCTTTTGGCCGGCGTCGCCGAGGAGCCCCTCCACGAGGCCGATCGGCGGCGTCAGAATTTCAATTCGCCGGTCGCGCAACAATCGATTCGCATCGCGCGTCCGCCCTGCTTCAATCGTTTATATGCGATAGAGCGAATATGATGCTATTCTTATTTTCGGGAAAAACAAAGGGGCGACGACGGGTGCGCACCGCATTCCTCGCAACGACCTGAAACGATTGAAAAATTTTTTCGAGGATCCGAAGCGTTTGCGGCGAAAGTCGCAGTCGGTCGGGGAGACGGCGGGGGTTCGGCCGCCGCCGACCCTCGCGGCGGTGGGGGCGATCCGGACCTCGGGTGGGAGAGACGCATCGATGACGACGACCGCGCCGAACGGCGTGCGCACTACGAAATTCGAGGTGGATTCTCCGGGTTTCCGGGGGATTCCGGGGCGCGGGCCGTTCGCGCTCGACGATGCGAGGGCCTACGGCGAATGGCGGGCGCGCAAGCTCGCCGACCATCCCACCTCGATCGAGGAGATCATCGTCGACGTCGCGGATCCGGCGCGGCCGAGCGCGGCGGAGCTGGGGGCGCTGGCGAGGGCGGTCGGGCGCTGCAACGCCGCGATCTATCGCACCGCGCCGGATCTCGACGAGGCCGCGTCGCGGCGGGCGGTGTCGGGACTGGCGCGCGCCTGCGGGCTCACGCGGTTCGAGAGCCATCGCTCGGCCGGGGCGGACGGGATCGTGGCCATCCGCGTCTCCGACGAGCCGCGGCAGGTCGGGTTCATCCCCTACACGCCGCGGCCGATCGGCTGGCACACCGACGGCTACTACGCCTGGGACGGACCGGATCGGGCGATCGACGCGATGGTGCTCCACTGCGTGCGCCCGGCGGCGGAGGGGGGCGTCAACGCCCTGCTCGATCCCGACATCGCCTATATTCGCCTGCGCGACCGCGATCCGGCGCTGATCGCGGCGCTGATGCATCCGGCGGCGATGTCGATCCCGCCGTGCGAGGAGGAGGACGGGTCTGTGCGGCCGGAGACGGTCGGACCGGTGTTCTTCATGGACGCGGCGAGCGGGCGGATCTGCCTGCGCTACACCGCGCGCAAGCGCCACGTCGCCTGGCGCGACGACGCCGTCACGCGCGCGGCGGCGGCCGCGCTCACCGAAATCATGGTCGACGATCCGCTGATCTTCCGGGCGCGCCTGTCCTCGGGGATGGGGGTTCTGTGCAACAACGTGCTGCACGATCGAACCGGATTCGTCGATTCGCCCGGCTCGGGCGAGGGGCGGCTGCTGCTCAGGCTGCGCTCCTACGACCGACTGACCTTCGACACCGCGAACAACCGAGGCGCCTCATGGCCAACTTGAGCGATCTGATCATCTCCCACCGCGACGTCACCTCCTATTTCGAGCTGGAGAAACTGGTGGAGGCGGCGGCCAGGGACGGCATGATCGTGCTGCACATGGATCTGAAGCCGGACTATCCCGACACGCCGCGCGACTGGCAGAAGCGACTCGAGCTCGCCTTCTACCGCGCCGGGGTCGCCACCTTCGCCAACTCGGGGCAATCGTGATGAGCGACGTCGAACGCCGGCCGATCACCTCCTTCGCCGCGCCCTATCGGCGCGAGGTGCGGCTCGAGGAGGCGCGGTTCGAGAGCGGCATGAAGATGCTGCGGGTGATCGTGCGCGAGGGCCATCGCATCACCCAGCTCGATCTCGACGCGGCGACGGCGCGCGGCTGGGGCGAGGCGATGGTCGCCTGGGCGGCGGCGCGCGAGGCGGCCGGCGACGAAGGGCCGAGCGAGGTCGCCGAGGGGGCGTGAGGCCCCTGCCCTCGCCGTCCGCGGGTCACTTCACGTATTCGATCGTCTCGGTCAGTTCGATGCGCCGATTGCCGATGCGGTCGCGGATCTCGGCGGCGATGCGGTAGACGCCGGGGACGTCCTCCTCGGTGAACCACAGCGTGGGGAAGCCGCGCGAATCGAAGACGCGGAAGCGCAGCGGCGTGCGGCCCTTCATCCCCTCCAGGTTCTTCAGGTCGGCGCCGGACCACGGCTTGCCGGCGGGATCGGTGATGGTGACGTCCCAGGTGACGTCGCTCTCCAGGTCGTCGCCCAGCTGCTGGCCGGCGAACACCGCCTTGACGAAGACCTTGTGATCCCGGCCGACCTTGTCCACGCGCCGGAGGTTCACGCCGCCGCTCGACGGCTTGTCGAACTCGACAAGCGATCCGGCGTCGGCGACCACCAGCATGGCGGAGAATTCGCCGTCGGTCGTGGGGAACGGTCGATCGTCGGCGCGGGCGTCGGCGAGAATCTTGTCGATCTTGGCGCGGATCTCGGCCGGGCGGGCCTCGGCCTCCGCGCGCAGGATGCGAACGACGCGCTCGTGGCCCGCCGCGTTCGAGGTCAGCGACCAGGTGGCGGCGGCGCGCACCAGCTGATCGGTCGAGCGCTTGCCGGTGAGGACGCGATTGTCGTCGAGCACGTCGACGATGTTGCGGATGTGGACCGGGTTTCCGCCGGCGGTGAAGGCCGCCCACTGCACGTCGACCTCGACCGGGTTGGTCGGCCGAACCTCGGCGAGTTTCGGCGGGCGGGCGGCGAAGTCGGGCATGGGGCGGGGCGCGACCGTGGCGGCGAGGTCGGGACGCTCGGCGATCCAAAGGCCGTAGGCGACCGTGGTGCGCAGGGTCTCGTCCCAGGTCTTCGCCGGGGCGATCCAACCAGCGACGCGATCCGGGTCGGCCTTGAACTTCTCGGAGAAGAACGCCGCCGCCGCCGCGGTGAAGGACGGCTTCTTCTCCATGACCTTCTCCTCGGCCATCCAGGCGAGGAGGTCGGCGATCGGCTCGGGGTCCTTCCAGAAATAGGCGTAGTTCATCCACTCGCTCAGGGCTTCGCCCGAGCGAGGGCGGGCCGGATCGGCGCAGAGCGGGAACATCGTCCCGACGAGGAGGGCGGCGATCAGCGCCAGACGCGAGATCGAGGACATGGACGACGGAGCCTCGGCGAAGGAGAACGGCGGGAGAGCATCGCATGTTCCCGCCGGAGTTCGAACAACGGTCTCAGCCGCGTGGGCGACGGCCGACGAGATCGATCAGCGCCGACATGCCGGAATGACCGGAGCCCTCGTCGAGGACGGCGTCGTATTCACGGATGTCGAGATCGTCGAAATCGCCGAAGGCGGTCTCCAGGATCGCGCGGGTGTAGAGGTTCTCGACCGTCTTCGGCCCGCCGGTGCCGTTGGCGATCTGTTCGGGGCGGTAGCCCTCGAGCAGGAGCAGGCCGCCCGGCTTCAACGCGCGGCGGAGCCCCGCGAAGATGCGCTCGCGCCCCTCGGCGCCGCAGAACTGGAAGAAGATCGCCGCGACCACGTCGAAGGACGCCTCCGGCCAGTTCCAGGCGAGGATGTCGACGATCTCGGTGGCGAGGGTCACGCCGCGCGAGGCCGCGAGGGCGCGCGCCTTCTCCTGTGCCGCCGGGGAAAAGTCGACCGAGAGCACGTCGAGGCCGCATTCGGCGAGAAAGACGCCGTTGCGGCCCTCGCCGTCGGCGATCGCCAGCGCCCGGCCGCCGCCTTCGGGCAGGAGCGGTTCGCAAGAGGCGAGAAAGGCGTTGGGCGCCGTGCCGAAGACGTAGTCGGGATGGGCGAAGCGGGTGTTCCAGCGGTGGAATTCTTCCGAGGTCATGATCGCGTCTCCCGAGCCTGATCCGTCGTGGATACGAAAAGAGATCCCGGAGGTGAAGCCGGGATCTCGAAGGTCACACGAACGTGTGGGTAGGGGAGCGAACGATTTCGGCCGAGGCAGGGGCCGCCGGGCGAGGCCGGCGGCCGATCCGTCTCAGTCGTCCTTGGTGATCAGGTGCGAGGCCAGGATCTCGACGATGCTGTCGAGCCCGCCGGACCACTTGGTGGCGGCCTTGGCCTCGTCCATGGTCAGACGGCAGTTGGCGCACGAGGAGACGAGCGTGTTCACGCCGGTCTCAGCCACCTGTTTCGTCTTGATCTCGAACACCTTGTAGCGGATCGGCGCGGAGCGGGCGATCGCCTGCACGCCGCCGCCACCGCCGCAGCACCAGTTGGAATTGCCGGTCGGGGTCATCTCACGGAAGTCGGTCGCGACCCCTTCCATCAGATAACGGGCATCCTGGGCCGCGCCGCCGCGCCGGGAGATCTGGCACGGGTCGTGGTAGGTGTAGGGCTCGGTGTAGGGCTTGAACTCGAACTTGCCCTCGCGCTTGAGCTTGGCGAGATACTCGGTGATGTGCCAGACCTCGAAGGGCAGCTCGCGGCCCATGACGTTGGCGGCCTGCCAGCGCATCACGCCGTAGGCGTGGCCGCATTCGGGGATGATCACCGCCTTCACGCCCAGTTCCTCGGCCGCCTCGACGATGCGAGTGGTCATGATCTTGGCGATGTCGGTCTTGCCGGTGAGGTAGCCGAAGTTGGTGGCCTCGTAGCCCTTGGACGAGAAGGTCCAGTTGACGCCGGCGTGGTTCAGCAGCTTGCCCATCGACACGATGCTGTCGGGGTACTTCATCATCTCGATCGAGGAGACGGTGAGCAGCACCTCGGCGCCCTTCTTGTCGAGCGGCAGGTCGACCTCGTTGTCGTCGGCGAGCCATTCGAGGCGATCGACCAGCTTCTCGGGCGTGAGGCCGAGCGGGCTGCCGCGATCACGCGAATTCTCGGCGGCGGCGAAGAGATCGGCCGGGCCGATGCCGGCGGCGGCCATCGCCTGACGGGTCGCGCCGGTGATGGAGGCGATGTCGATGCCCATCGGGCACACCATCGTGCAGCGGCCGCACATGTTGCAGCTGTCGTAGATCAGCTCTTCCCAGTCCTTCAGGTCCTTCTCGGTGATCTTCGGCGCGAGGCCGAGCATCCCGAGGAAGCCGGTGCGGGCCTTGTGGGCCTTGGCGATCGGCAGGATCTTCCAGGCGGGGGTGTACTTCGGGTCCTTGGTCGCCTGATAGAAGTGGCAGGCCTCGGCGCACAGTCCGCAGTGGACGCAGGCCTCGGCCCACATGGCGAGCGGTCGGCCGACGATGGCGAGGAACTTGTCCGCGGCGGCCTGGACATTGATCGAGTCGGTCATGACGAACGTCTCCCCTCGGCGTCAGCTGACGCGGATCTGCATCAGTTCTTCGCCTTCCTCGTCGGTGACGTGCACCGCGCAGGCGAGGCAGGGATCGAAGGAGTGGATGGTGCGCTGGATCTCGATCGGCTGCTTGGCGTCGTGCATCTGGTGCCGATCCATGAGAGCCGCCTCGTAGGCGCCCGGCTGGCCCTTGGGGTCACGCGGCCCCGCGTTCCAGGTCGAGGGGACGACCGCCTGATAGTTGGCGATCTTGCCGTTCTCGATGACGATCCAGTGGGCGAGACCGCCGCGGGGCGCCTCCATGAAGCCGACGCCCTGGCACTTCGACGGCCAAGTGGAGGGATCCCACTTGTCGGCGTTGTGGACCTCGAGCTTGCCGGCCTTGATGTTGGCGGTGAGGTTGGCGAGCCAGGCGTCCATCTTGTCGACGATCAGCTTGGTCTCCAGCGTGCGGGCGGCGGTGCGGCCGAGGGTGGAGAACATGGCGGTGAGCGGAAGATCGAGCTTCTTCAGCGCCATGGTCGCCAGTTCCTTGGTCTCGGCGTGACCCTTGGCGAGCAGCATCAGGATACGCGCGAGCGGACCGACCTCGACGGCGTGACCGCGCCAGCGCGGCGCCTTCAGCCAGGAATACTCCTTGTCGACGTCGAGCTGGGTGTAGGGCGGCTTCGGGCCGGTGTAGGCGAACTTGGTCTCGCCCGCGTAGGGGTGCAGACCCTTGTCCTTGCCGCCGGCGTAGTCGTACCAGGAATGGCCGACGAACTCCTGGATCTGCGCCGGGTCGTTGAGATCGACCGGGTGGATCTTGGAGAGATCGCGGTTGAGAATGACGCCCGACGGCACCATGAAGGTCGACGGATCGCCCGAGCCCTTCTCGGGGAAGTCGCCGAAGGTCATGAAGTTGCCGAGGCCTTCGCCGCGCGCGAACCAGTCCTTGTAGAACGAGGCGATGGCCAGGGTGTCCGGCACGTAGACCTCGTCGACGAAGGCCTTCATCTTCTGGATGGTCTGGCGGACGTGCTCGAGACCGAGGATGTTGACCGAGGTCGAGGCCGAGCCGGAGCCGGCGACCGGCGCGGAGGAGATCGGCGAGGGCGCGCCGCCGACCAGGAAGTTCGGGTGCGGGTTCTTGCCGCCGAAGATGGCGTGGATCTGCACCACGTCACGCTGCCAGGCGAGCGCCTCGAGATAGTGGGCGACCGCCATGAGGTTGGCCTCGGGCGGCAGCTTGTAGGCCGGATGGCCCCAGAAGCCGTTGGAGAAGATGCCGAGCTGGCCGCCTTCGACGAACTTGGCGAGCTTCTTCTGGGTCTCGGCGAAGTAGCCGGGGCTCGACTTCGCGTAAGGGCTGATCGACTGCGCCAGCGCCGAGGTCGCCTTCGGGTCGGCCTTCAGCGCCGAGACAACGTCGACCCAGTCGAGGGCGTGCAGGTGATAGAAGTGCATGACGTGGTCGTGCACGTACTGGGCGCCGACCATCAGGTTGCGGATGAGCTGCGCGTTCTCGGGGATGACGTAGCCGAGGGCGTTCTCGACCGCGCGCACCGAGGCGAGGCCGTGCACCAGGGTGCAGACGCCGCAGATGCGCTGAGCATAGGCCCAGGCGTCGCGCGGGTCGCGGCCCTGGAGGATGATCTCGATGCCGCGCACCGAAGTGCCGGACGAGTACGCCTTGGTGATGGCGCCGTCGGCGCCGGTTTCCGCTTCGATGCGCAGATGGCCCTCGATGCGGGTGATGGGGTCTACGACGACACGCTCCGTCATGGGTAGCGCTCCGGGGTTCTCGTCCCGAGGGCCTCACGCGGGGCCACCAGGGGGGATGACGGGTCGGGCGGCGGCGGGCGCCGCCCGTGGGGGAACGGTTCTCAGACGCCGCGGCGGGCGAGCAGGGTGCCGGTCTGTCCACGCGACAGGAACACCAGGAAGGCGTGGAACAGCTTGCCGAAGGGCAGCCACACGAACAGCAGCGCCACCGACAGGATGTGAATCGCCAGCAGGGTCTCGTAGCGGGCACCGACGTGGCCAACGGCGATCAGGCCGGTGAGGACCGGAAGCAGGGTCACGAACCAGGCGAAGTAGTCACCGGCGCCGGAGATGAAGCGCTGCACCGGATTGGTGAGGCGGCGCACCAGCGCGGCGGCGAGCGACACCAGGGTGATCGCGCCGACGACGTAGACCACGCCCGACGGCAGGGTCGGCCAGGACAGGCCGGTCAGGTTCTTGATGAACAGGACGTGGGGCCGGAAGAAGAAGACCACCACGAACAGACCGACGTGGAAGACCCAGCCGTTGAAGAACGAGAACCGTTCGGCGAAGGCGAAGGTCGGATGGGGCACCATGCGCCGGGTGATCTCGCGCAGCGAGGCCACGAAGGGCCCCGGCGTGCCGAGACGGGGAATGGTGCGGTCGGCGCCCTTGTTGAGGAAGATCAGGGCGCCGAGGCGCCAAAGGACGCCGAACACCAGGACGGCCATCGCGACGTTGATCGCCGGGCCACGGGCGAAATCCAAGAGATCCATGATCATCACCCCTTGTTCAGCGACGACTTGCGATGGCGGGCGACGGCGGCGGCCGCGACACCGGCGACGGCACCGGCGAGGGCGGCACCACCGACCAGCTTGGCGGTCGGACCGATCGAGCCGGAGAGCGGAACGTAGAAGCCGCCCTTGTCCCAGAAGTCGGGCTCGGAGCAGCCGAGGCAGCCGTGACCGGACTGGATCGGGAAGGACACGCCGTTGTTCCACTTGGTGGTGGCGCAGGCGTTGTAGGTGATCGGACCCTTGCAGCCGACCTCGTAGAGGCACCAGCCGGCGCGGGCGCCCTCGTCGTCGAACGACTTGGCGAACTGGCCGCGCTCGTAGAACGGACGGCGATAGCAGCGGTCGTGGATGTTGTCGCCGAAGAAGGCCTTGGGCCGACCGAGGTGGTCGAGCTCGGGGATCTTACCGAAGGCGAGCAGATAGGCGATCGTGCCGGTCATCGCCTCGGGGATCGGCGGGCAGCCGGGGATGTTGATGATCGGCTTGTCCTTGATGATGTCGCCGACCGAGACCGCGCCAGTCGGATTGGGCTTGGCCTTGGGGATGCCGCCGTAGGCGGCGCAGGTGCCGATCGAGATGATGGCGAAGGCGTCCTTGCAGGTGGCCTTCAGCGTCTCGAGGTTCGATTCGCCGGCGGTGGTGGAGTAGATGCCGCCGTCGCCGAGCGGGATCGCGCCGTCGACCGCGACGATGTACTTGCCCTTGTTGGCTTCCATCGCAGCGTGACGGGCGTGCTCGATCGCCTCGCCCGACACCGACATCAGGGTGTGGTGATAGTCGAGCGAGATGAAGTCGAAGATCAGATCCTCGAGCGTCGGCCCGTAGGAACGGGTGATGGATTCGGTGCAGCCGGTGCACTCCTGGAAGGAGAGCCAGATCACCGACTGGCGCTTGGCCTTGGCCAGCTCCGCCGCCATCGAGCGGGAAGCGGCGGGCGTCAGCGCCATCAGGGAGCCGAGCCAGGAGGCGTATTTGACGAAGGCGCGGCGCGAGACGCCGTGTTCGGCCAGTCGTTCGCCGAGTGTCGCGAGATCAGCCACGGGATGGTTCCTCCTCGTCGGCAGGGGGGACGGGTTCGAGGACGGTGTCGGCCATGCGCCGGGCGGCTCGGGCGACGTCGTCGGGATGGGAGGCGAGAATTTCGGGAACGCGGGTGACGGCGATCTCCTCGACCGCGACCGCGTCGTCGGCGCCGTAGTGGCGGATCCACCACACGCCCGAGAAGCCGGTCTCGCGCACCTCGGAACGACCGGCGACGTCGAGTTCGCAGGTCACCTCGCCCTGGCCGAGCCATTCGGCGAGGCGGACGAGATCGTCGGGGGAGAGCGGCAGCGAGCGCAGGTCGATCAGCGTCTCCTCGTCGGTCGCGGCGAGGCGAGCGAGCGCCTCGGCGATCTCGGCGAAGACGGCGCGCGCCAGGGCGGGCGCGTCGGGGGGATGGGCGACGGGCGAGTTCATGCGTTTCCTCCCCAACGGTCGATGAGGGCGGCGACCTGCGAGCGGGCCTCGGGGATCGCCGCGGCCACCGCCGCCTGTGGTTCCGCCCCGAGCGTCAGATCCCCGGCCTGGATGGCGACGAGGGCGCGACGTTCGGGTTTGGTGCCGATGAGATCGGCGGTCTGGATGAGATCGGACACGGCGATCTCGTGCGGGGTCGAGCGGTTGACGCGCAGCAGCGCGTCCATCGCGTCGCCCTCGAACAGGCGCACCTCGCCGAGCGCGCCGCCGAAGTTGGCGGCGTCGACCAGGATCACGCCGGCGGTGTTCTCGATGAGCGGCAGAAGGGCGAGGCCGATGGTGCCGCCGTCGTGGTAGACGACGGGCGAAGCGCCGGTCGGGGCGCGATCGGACGCCGCATCGGCCAGTTCGCGCACCACCACGATGCCGACGCCGTCGTCGGTCAGCAGGGTGTTGCCGATACCCATGACGACGATCGGGGATGTGGTCTCGGTGGCGGACATGAGGTCACCCGGAAAGATGTGTACATACTGATATTCTAATAAATTGCGCGCATTGATCCTGCTCAATCGAACTCGACATTTCACATGCGCGGGCATGGAATTTCACGAGTTTCGCCAAGGGCGGGTCGTCCGAACGGGGGACGCGGGACACGTGCGTCGGACACGTCGGAGGAGCGCGGCGGGCATGCGACGCCGTCCGCCGCACCGAGGCGCGGCGGGGCACTCGTGACGAGAGACGACGGGATCGCGGGGCGTGGGCGCGACCGGACGGCCGGCCCCTCCCCTCGGTCCTCAGCCGGCGCAGCCGGCGAAGCCGTCCGCGGCCATCTTGGCGTCGTACTTGTCGGCGACGGCCGTGCCCGGGGTGAGGGTCGCCTTGACGTCGGCCCAGCCTTCCGGCTCGAGCTCGATCATCCAGCCCTTCACGTAGGGGTCTTCGTTGGCGATGGTCGGGGTGGCGACGAGGGCCTCGTTGACGGCGGCGACGTTGCCGCCGACGGCCGACTTGGCCGGGCCGACCCACTTGCCGCTCTCGACGGTGGCGCAGGACTTGCCGGCGGCGATCGGCTTACCGGCCTTCTTCGGAGTGAAGGCGACCAGCTTGCCGGCGAGGGCGACGGCGACCTGGGTCATGCCGATCTGCACCTTGCCGCCGTCCATCTCGCGATACCAGGTGTGGCTCTCGACGTCGTAGAGCAGATCGTCGGGAAGGTTGCATCCGCGCACAACGGGCATGACGGGGTTCCTCTCGGATGTTTCGGTTCCGGCGCGCCGACCGGGGCCTCCCGGCGCGGCGCTCCGCACTTCCAGATCGTGATCAGTAGGTCAGGACGCGAACTTCGTCGTCTTCCATCACCTTCTCGATCAGATAAGCACCGCCGACCACGCCCGAGCACTCGGGAATCAGGTCGTCCTGGGTCATGTCGAACAGGTCGAGGTTGGGCGAGCAGGTCTTGAACACGGCGCCCGCCTCGTGGGCGTCCTTGATGAAGTCGTAGACCGACTTCGGGCTGCCCGGCTTGACCACCAGCTTCTCGGCGACGCCCTTCTTCATCAGGCAGCCCGCCGTGGCGGTGCAGATCACTTCGACCTCGTAGTCCATGGCGGCCGCGACGGTCGCCTGGAAGAACGGCGCGCCGAGTTCCTCGCCGTTGCGCGGATCGGTGTTCGCCAAGATGATCAGGAGTTTGCTGGCCACGTTCGTTCTCCCACGAAGCGGTCGCCGGGTGCCGTTCGAGGGGCCGGGACCGACTGCAACATTATGATATTCTAATGTTACGCCTGGATTCGCGCCGCTGCGTCCGTCTTTTCCCGCTGCGACAAAACATTCAAGTGGACACTTCCCTTCCATCCGCCGCCGCCGCCGCGATCACCTCGGCGAAGTCGGCCGCGCCGGCGGAGAGCACGCCCACCTTCGCCTCTCGGAAGAAGGTTTCCACCCGTTCGGCGATCTCGGCGACGGGCGCCCCGCGCAGGGCGGCCTCGAGATCGAGGACGGTGCGCGGCGGGGTGACGAAGAAGTCGCCGGTGATCAGGACCTCACGAATGCGGTCGTCGGAGGCGCCCTCGCGGCGGACCCAGGCCTCGATGGTGCCGCCGGGGCCGTGCTTCGAGGCATGGCCGGCCGCCTCGGGGGGCGTATCGATCTCGGCGACGAAGTCGTCGGTGCCGATCTCCTCGGCGAAGGCGAGCCGTGCGAGTTCCTCCTCGCGCGCGGTGATCTCGCCGGGGGTGGCGGCGATGCCGAGGCGTTCGGCCAGCCCTTCGAGAAGGGCGGCGCGAATCGCCTCGGTCGAAGGCAAAGCGTCGCCGAGCAGCTGCTTCAGCGTGGTGACGCGGGCGCCGGCGTCGTCGAGGGCGCGCTTGGCGAGCTTGGCCTCGGGGACGTTGAGCGCCGCCAGCATACGCGCCGGGTCCATGTCGACGAGGATGGTGGCCTGATAGAACAGAGTGTCGCCGTCGAAGAAGCCGCCGGTGCCGGAGATCTTGCGGCCGTCGACCTCGATGTCGTTCCTCGGGCGATAGCGCGCGGCGACGCCGAGCCTCGTCAGGCCGAGGGCGATCGCCTCGCACACGCCGCGGGCGATGTCGGCCAGCGTCGGCAGATCGAGGCTGCGGCGATGAAATACCAGTTCGAGACCGAACTGGCCCTGATCCATGTAGAGCGAGCCGCCGCCGGTGATGCGGCGCACGGTCTCCACGCCCTCGGCGGCGCACCAGTCGAGGCGGAGTTCCTTCGACAGCGACTGATGCCGACCGACCAGCGCCGAGGGGCGGAAGGTCAGAAAGCGGATCGTGTCGGGGATCTCGCCCGCCTTGTGCGCCTCGATCAGAGCGGCGTCGAAGGCGATGTTGGCGCGCCCTCCCCTCACCCCGGTGTCGATCACCCGAAACGGCACGGTCATGTCAGGCGTCCATCTTCGGCAGGTTCAGCTGGCGGCGGATCTTGGCGCGGTCGCGCTTGTTGGGCTGGAACGGGTAGGAGGCGATGTCGGAGACCGGGCTGTCGCCGTAGGGGCGATCGCAGGCGGAGACGTCCTCGGCGACCTTGCCGGGGCAGCCGGAGGTGCGGAAGGCGGTGCCGGCCTCGATCACCGTCTCGAGCTCGGCGCGGGGCAGACCGAAATCGATCACCCGTCCGTGGTCGTCGAAGCGCATGTGGTCGACCCGCAGGTCGCGGTAGTCGATCAGGTAGCGGCCGAGCTGGACGCGGCGCCACTGGTCGCGCGGGGTGGCGGGCAGATGGTCCATCAGCGAGCCCGCTTCCGGGAAGAACGAGAACATGTGGCTGTGACCGCCCATGTCCTTGACCCGCTGGACGATCTCGAGCATCTCGCGTTCGGTCTCGCCCATGCCGGCGATCAGGTGCACGCCGATCTTCTCGGGGCCGAACACGTCGGCGGCGTGGCCCATGACCTCCCAGTAGCGATCCCAGTGGTGGGGTCCGTCGACGGTCTTGCCACGGGTGCGCTCGAACAGTTCCGGGGTCGCGGCGTCGAAGGCGACGGTGAACATGTCGGCGCCCAGCTCCTTGAGCCGCACCACGTCGGCGCGGTTCATGGTGGTGGGGTTCGACAGGATCGACACCGGAATGTCGGACGGGTCGATGCGATCGGTCCAGGTCTTGAGCACCGTCAGCGTGTCGGCATCGGAATTCGGATGCGTGATCATCGAGATGCACATGCGGTGGAAGCTCGTCTTCTTCCCCTGCCGCTTCACGATGTCGACGATCTCGGTCATCGGCACGGCGGGCCAGTCGACGCGGATGAAGTTGCGGTCGGCGTAGTCGCGATCGGCTTCGCGATGACGGGCGAGGCCGCAATAGGCGCAGTTGGCGCGGCAGCCCTCCGGGTAGGTCAGCAGGAGATTGAGGCAGTGGGTGCACGAGCAGCGGTACATCTTGCCGCCCATCAGCCCGAGCGAGATCGCCGCCGCCGTCGACACCTGGACGTACTCGGGCGAGCGCATGTTCGGGGTCTGGATGTTGTCGTTGGGCAGGTAGACGCCGCTCGGCGCGGCACCCTCGGCCTTGACGCGGGCGCCGTTCCTGGCCTCGACCGGGACCGCGGCGGGCTCGCGCGGGGCCATCTGGTCGAAGGGGTTGAAGTCGAGCGTGCCTTCGGGCGTGGCGCGCGGGCGCGCCGGAGTTTCGAGACAGCTCATGACGTTGGCTCCTGAGTGAGAATTCTGGCATGCGCGAGATCGATGGGGGCGGCGGTCGCTTCCGCCGTCGCGCGCGTTCCTTCTCCCCGTGCGGGAGAAGGGGGGAACGCGAGGCTCGGCCGGAGACACGAGCGCGACGTCGAGGAGGTCGGCATCATTCCGCCGCCTCCCGATCGGTCCAATAGTCTTCGAAGGCGATCCACGCGCGCTGCAACTCGGCGCGGTCGAGGCGATGCTCGGCGTGGGCGGCCATCATCGCGGCGCGGCGGCGGGTGGCACGGGTGAGCGCGGCCCCGAACAGGGCCTCGATCTCCTCGGCGTAGTCGCCGAGCGCGGCGGGGTCGCCCGCGAGACGGGCGGCGGCGGCCTCGCCGGCCATGCGGCCGGAGATCACGGCGGAGGCGATGCCGGCGCCGGTGATCGGATTGGTGAGCCCGGCGGCGTCGCCGGCGAGCAGAACGTCGACCTCACCGAGGCGGCCGACCGGATCGAGCGGACCGCCGGCGGGGATGAGGCCGCCGGTGGTCGCCAGCACGTCCCAGGCGATGCGACCCTCGCGGGCGAGTTGGGCGAGGAGCCCCTCAAGCAGGACGCGCAGGTGGGCGCGCGCGCTCGCATCGACGCCGAGGCCGACGTTGGCGACGTCGCCCTTGGGGAAGAGCCAGGCGTAGCCGCCGGGCATGGTCGCCGACAGGAAGATGTCGGTGGCGCGATGAGGGATCAGCAGCGGCACCGTCACCTGACGGGTATGGGCGAAGACGCGGATCTCGCGGCCGATGGCGCGGGCGACGGCCGAGCGCGGGCCGTCGGCGCCGACCAGGACGCGGGGACGCAGGCGGGTGCCGTCGGCGAGGTCGACGCCGTCGGGGCCGACGGCCGTGATCGCGACGCCGAAGCGGCAGTCGGCTCCGGCCTCGGCCGCCGACGCGGCGAGGCGGGCGTCGAAGCGGGCGCGGTCGATGATCCAGCCGGGCAGCGGATCGCGGCGCGGGCCGTCGCCTTCGGTGAAGGTGTCCATCGCGTCGATCGGCTGGACCACGCTCTCGCGCAGATCCGGCACCTCCTGGCCGAGCGACAGGGGAACGAATTCGGCGCACTGGACCGGCAGGCCCGGCACCTCGCGGCGATCGACGGCGACG
>JBEOKB010000003.1:0-25755 GCA_040275425.1 Siculibacillus sp.
CGCTGGCCGGGGACGAGCGGATCGAGCGCGCGGGCGCGGCGTCCGTCGACGGTGAGGCGACCCTGCTTCAGCAGCACGGCGGCGGCGGGCAGGCGCGGGAAGTGGATGCGCAGGAAGCGCTCGAGCCGCATGCCCTTCTCGGACGTATGGACGACGCGTTCCGACACCCCCTGCCCTCTCAGTCGTCGTCGACGACGTCGAGGTCGGGGTCGTAGCTCGAGGCGTCGAAGCCGAGCAGGTTCCACGACTGCTTCATGTGGCCGGGCAGCGGCGCGGTGACGTCGATCGTGCCGCGACCGCTGGGGTGGGGCAGGATGATGCGGCGGGCGAGCAGGTGCAGCTTGTTCTGCATGCCGCCGGGCAGTTCCCAGTCGCGCTTGTCGAAGTACTTGGGGTCGCCGACGATCGGGTGGCCGATGTGGGCGGTGTGGGCGCGCAGCTGATGGGTCCGTCCCGTCACCGGCTTGAGCGAGAGCCAGCTCAGGGTCTGGCCGGCGTTGTCGACCACCGAATAGTGGGTGAGCGCGTGGCTGGCACCGTCCTCGCCATGGCGGGCGACGCGCATCTTCTCGCCGTCCTTCTCCTCGTCCTTGGCGAGCCAGGTGGAGATCTTGCCCTGCTTGGGGTGGGGCACGCCCGCCACCAGCGCCCAATAGGTCTTCTTGGCGTGGCGGGAGCGGAAGCTGGCGGCGAGGCCGGCGGCGATCATGCGGCGCTTGGCGATGACCAGACAGCCGGCGGTGTCCTTGTCGAGGCGATGGACCAGACGCGGCACCTGTCCGCGCTTGTCGATCAGCGACTGGAGCATGGCGTCGACGTGGCGGTGGACGCCGGAGCCGCCCTGGACCGACAGGCCGGCGGGCTTGTTCAGCACCATGACGTCGTCGTCCTCGTAGAGGACGATCGACTTCAGGAAGGCGGCGTCGCCCTCGAGCGGCTTCTCCTGCACGGGCTGCGGGGCGCGCTCGTGCTTGGCATCGGTGGGCAGCGGGGGCACGCGCACGACGTTGCCGGGCTCGACCCGGGTCGAGGTCTCGCAGCGCTTGCCGTCGACGCGGACCTGTCCGGTGCGCACGAGCTTCTGCAGCGCGCCGAAGGCGAGGCCGGGGTAATGGACCTTGAACCAGCGGTCGAGGCGCATCGCCGCCTCGTCCTCGCCGACGGTGATGTTTTCTACGGTCGCCATGAGGATCCTCTCGTAGCCCCCGTGATGGAGGAAAGCGCGGGCGGGCGCAAGGCCGCAGGCGGGAGAGGAGGCATCGGCGCGGGCGGGATGCGACCCTTCGCACGCATCGAGGCCCGGTCGGGGGGACCGGGCCTCGATGGTCGTCGTCCGAGAGGTCGGATCAGCGGGCGGCGGGCTTGTCGTCGCCGATGTGATAGGTGGCCTGGAGGAACACCGTGCCGCGATCGAACTTGAAGGTCTCCGGCGACTGGGGAACGCCGGGGAACGGGAACTGGGTGTGGCCGGAGGTGGTCGCCATGTGGGTGTAGCGACCGCCCAGACCGACGCTGAAGCCGTTGCCGAGCATGTAGGAGGCGACACCCTCGAGCTGGACGCCCCAGCCGGTGCCCTCTTCGGGCAGCATCGAGATGTCGTCGCGCAGCCAGTGCGTGTCCGAGCCGGTGAACTGGACCCAGGGCAGGACGGCGGCGTCACCCGAGAGCCTGATGCGGTCGGTGACCATCACGTCGCCGGCGACGCCGAGACGGACGCCGACCCACTTCTCGCGCTGGGTGATGGTGAGCCGACCGGGCTCGACGATTCCGGGCGAGCAGATGAAGGGATTGCTTCCGGCCTGGACGCAACCTTCGGCGTTCTGACGCTGCTGGTGGAACTGACCTCCGACGAAGGCGCCGCTCTTCCAGCCGTCGCCGCGCGCGAAGACGTAGCCGAGGTCGCCCCAGCCGTAGAGCGAGCGGCCGCCTCTCTGGGTCGAGTCGGTGGTCGAATAGGGGACGGCCGCCGGGGGGAAGTCCTCGTCGACCAGCTTGCCGCCGTTCAGCAGCGATCCACCGATCACCCCCTTGACGAACAGGCCGCCGGCGAGATCGACGCGACCGAAGGTCTCGCCCGCCAGACCGCCGAGTCCGCCGTAGGTCAGGCGCGAATTCATCTGGCCGTGGTCGAAGGGATCGTAGAGATCCTTCTGGAAGCGGCTCATGCCCCAGCCCATGCGCGTACCGAATTCGGCGGTCGCCCCGGCGAAGAGCGAGGGCACCGGCGCGGCGGCCGGCGTGCCGGTCATCGGCACGAGACGATAGTTCACGCCCACCTTGAACAGATGCTGATCGCGCGAGATCGAGGCGGTGGTCGGATTGTTGATCGCCATGGCGACGTCGGGCATGGAGACGGTCTTCGATCCGAAGGAGTACCAGTCGTACTCCGCCTTGACCGACCACGTCGGCGTGACGGCGTATTCGCCGCCGGCGCCGAGGAGCCAGCCGAAGCGCCCGGCGTCACCGGCGCCGGTATTGTCCCAGAAGAAGACGTCCCAGGCGTGCTGATCGGCGGCATAGGCGACGCCGGCCTTGGCGAAGACGAGGCCGTTGCCGACGGCGTAGCCCAGGCGCGCGGCGGCGCTGCCCAGCAGCTTCGTGTCGGTCCGACAATTGAAGGTGTACCAGAAGGTGCCGCAGGGGACGTTGCCGCGAATGTCGGCGAACGCCAGATCGGCCTCGAGGCCATAGACCCAGGCGCCGGTCTGGCGATTGATGCCGATGGTTCCGCCGACGAACATGCCGTCGTTGCCCTGCCGTCCCATCGCGTCGGGGACGCTCAGGGCTCCCGCGGAGTTCGACCAGTCGGCGCCGCCCCAGGACTTGCCCCAGTTGGCACCGACGTAGACGCCGCTCCAATCGGTAGCCGTGCGGGCGGGCGAGGCGGCGCGATCGGCCGCGGAGGCCCCGGCGATCGGCGCGAGACCGAGAAGAGCCGCGACTGCAATACGATAAAGGGTCATGCCACACACCCGAGAGCAACACGAAAACGGCCGCCCACCGCGGCCGCGTCAACGTTCTCTTAACTATTTCTCGTGTGCGAGAGTTTCGCAATTGCAGATTCGCAACACTCCGCACGCAAAGCGGGAGGGTGGCGCGCGAGCGGATCACGTCGCCAGGAAGGCCCTGGTGGCGAGGAGCGTCACCGTCAGGGCGGCCACCGACGCGGCGACCGAACCGAGGGCATAGCCGATCGCCAGCCCCTGGGCGCCGCGCTGCCACAGCACCACGGCATCGAGCGAGTAGGCGGAGAAGGTGGTGAAGCCGCCGAGGACGCCGGTCATGAAGAACAGGCGCAGCGCGTCCGAGCCGGTGCCGGGAGTTCGGGTCATCAGGACGCCGGCGAAGGCGCCCATCACCGCCGAGCCGATCACGTTGACGCCGAGGGTGCCCCAAGGGAAGTGTGGACCGAAGGCGGCGACGGTGGCGAGGTTGACGCCGTAGCGCAGGGTCGAGCCGAGCCCGCCGCCGAGGAAGACCAGGGCGAGGAACCAGATCTGGGTCGAGACGGGAAGCGGCATGAGCGACACCCTCCGAGACGGTCCCTCCTCAATGCCTTCTCGACACGACGCTGTCACGAGGGCGCGGCAGGGAAACGGCGCAATTTCGTTCCCTTGACAGCTCTCGACGTTCTCTCCAAACATCCGCGACCTCCGAGGAGGACGCGCGAGGGGAGACGAGACGAGATGGCGGACACCGGTCCCGTCGCCGGCGCGACGACCCCGACGCGAACCGATCGACGCCAGACCATCGTGTTCGACGACGTCTCGGTGGTGCGCGAGGGGCGGATCGCGCTGAGGCGGGTGACGCTCAGGCTCGAGGAGCGGCGCATCGGCATCGTCGGGCTCAACGGCTCGGGCAAGTCGACCCTGCTCAAGACCATCATCGGACTGGTGCGGCCGAGCGAGGGGCGGATCAGCGTCGACGGGCGCGACGCCGTCGGCGAGGCGCGCGAGGTGCGGGCGCAGACCGGCTTCCTGTTCCAGAACCCGGACAGTCAGATCGTCTTTCCGATCGTCGGCGAGGATCTCGCCTTCGGGCTGAAGAACCACGGCTTCTCGAGGAAGGAGACGGCCGAGCGGGTGGCGACGGCGCTGGCGCGGCTCGGCATCGGCGCGCTCGCCGAGCAGCGCATCCACGAGCTCTCCGGCGGCGAGAAGCAACTGGTGGCGCTGGCGGGCGTCTTGGCGATCGAGCCGAAGACGGTGCTGTTCGACGAGCCGACCTCGCAGCTCGATCTCAGGAACCGCAACCGCATCCGCGAGGTGCTGGCGCGCCTGCCCGAACAGGCGATCGTCGCCAGCCACGATCTCGACCTTCTCGCCGACTTCGACCGGGTGCTGGTGATCGAGGCGGGGCGGATCGTGTTCGACGGGGCGGCGGCCGAGGCGCTGCGCATCCACGTCGCGAGGGCGTCATGATCGACGGGCTCGGGCGGGCCGGCACGACGGCGCTGCATCGGCTGCCGGCGGGCGTCAAGCTCGTCGGGCTGGCGGTGCTCGCCACGGCGCTGTTCCTGATCGAGGACGCCGCGATCCTGGCCGGCGCGGCGCTGGTCGGACTTGCGGCGGCGCTCTCCACCGGGGTGGGCGCGGCGCGGCTCGTGCGTCTCTCGGCGTGGCCGCTCGCGCTGATCGGCGCGGTCGGCGTGGTCGACTGGTGGCTGGTCGACGCGGCGACGGCGCTGACGGTGGTGCCGCGGCTCGTCGCCCTCGCCTTCTTCGCCCAGGCGGTGACGCTGACCACGACCACGGGCGAGCTGACCGCCGCGCTCGAGGCCGCGCTCGCCCCGCTGGAGCGGATCGGCCTCGTCGACGCCCGGCGAGTCGCGCTGACGCTGACGCTCGCCGTCCGCTTCGTGCCGCTGATCGTGGAGGAGGCGCGCGAGATCCGCGAGGCACAAGCGGCGCGCGGGCTCTCGGGCCATCCACTCGCGCTGATCGTGCCGCTCGTGGTGCGCGTGCTGGTGCGGGCGGAGGAAGTCACCGATTCGATCGACGCGAGAGGCTTCCCTCCGAGGCGAAATATCAATATGTGATGCGCCGACGTTCACTCCGGGAGAATGAGAACCATGAGCACCCGTGACCTGGGCTTCGTCGCCCTCTTCGCCGCCCTGATCGTGGCGCTCGGTATCCTGCCGGCCCTGCCGATCGCCGGTCTGCCGGTTCCGATCACGCTGCAGTCGCTCGGCGTCATGCTGGCGGGGCTGATCCTCGGGCCGAAGCGCGGCACGGCGGCGGTGGCGGTGGTGATCGCGCTGGTGGGCATCGGTCTGCCGGTGCTGGCGGGCGGACGCGGCGGTCTCGGCGTGTTCTTCGGGCCGACGGCGGGCTTCCTGTTCGGCTGGCTGCTCACGGCCTGGGTCGCCGGGTCGGTGGCGATGCGGCTCGACCGCGAGGGGCGCGAGCCGGGCGTGCGACTGGCCGGGCTGATCGGCGGGGCGATCCTCGGCGGCATCGTCGTGCTCTACGCCTGCGGCATCGCCTGGTTGACGCTCTACACCAAGATCCCCTTCAACAAGGCCTTCGTCGGTTCGATGATGTTCGTGCCCGGCGACGTGGCCAAGGCGCTGGTGGCGACCTTCGTCACGGTGCAGGTGCGTCGCGCCTTCGCGCTCGAGCGCAAGTGAGGCGAACGGAGCGGCGGAGCGGGCTCGACCGATCCGTCTTCTCCGCGCGCCGACACCCCGGAGGGCGCGCCGCGCGACCGGGGTCGATCAGTAGGACGTCCGCGCCGACAGGTTGCGCATGTCCGCGTCCTCCTGGAGCGCCTCGCGCCGCATGTCGCCCATGTTCCGCATGACGATCGCGCTCTCCGCCCGATCGACGCGGGCGCGGTCGAAGGGCCGCTTTGCGAGCGTCGCCTGGATGTGCTCCTCGAACATGGGGACCCGAAGCTGGATCTGCGTCGTGGAGACGGCCGAGCCGGACAGGGCGAAGCCGCCGCAGTCGGGGACGACGCGGCTCTTGTTCTCGGCGAGCGCGGTGACGACGGCGCCGCATTCCAGAAGCGGGGCCGAGGCGAAGTACTTCATGTTCAGCTTCACGCCCTTGTCCGTGCGATCGACGCCCCAGATCTCGATCTTGCCGTCGCCGTCGCGGCGCGGCAGGGAGGTCCTGGCCGTCACCAGCAGGGACTCGGCCTGGGCCTTGGAGAGCGCGAACACGGTCGGATCGCGATTGAGGCGCTCATGCGCGAAATAGGCGATGCCTCCAGCCACGACGACGGCGACGGCGATTTTGTCCAACATGACCCACCCCTGGTTCACTCGATGCTCCCCAGGGTAGTGCTGCGCGCTTTAAATTCTCGTGAATTGAACAGCTCCAAGTAATCACCTCTCGCCACGAAGCGTCGAAGTGATGGTCCGACATGGCAGCGGCGATCTCGGCGGCGAGTTCGGCATCGCCGGACCGCGCTCGGCACGACGGCGCGATCAGTCGCCTCCCCGCTCGCGGCGGAGCTTCGCCCACCAGTCGAGCCGCTTGCGGATGTCGCGTTCGAAGCCGCGTTCGGGCGGGTCGTAGAAGCGGAGGCGGCCGAGCCTTTCGGGGAAGTAGTTCTGGCCGGAGAAGGCGTCGGGCTGGTCGTGGTCGTAGAGATAGCCCTGGGAATAGCCCTCGTCCTTCATCAGCCTGGTCGGCGCGTTGAGGATGTGGCGCGGCGGCGGCAGCGAGCCGCCGCTCTCGGCCGCGCGCATCGCCGCCTTCAACGCCAAGTAGACGCCGTTCGACTTCGGGGCGGTGGCGACGTAGACCAGCGCCTGGGCGATGGCGAGATCGCCCTCGGGCTTGCCGAGAAAATCGAAGGCGTCCTTGGCGGCACTGGCGACGACGAGGGCCTGCGGGTCGGCGAGGCCGACGTCCTCCACCGCCATGCGGACGATGCGCCGGGCGATGTAGAGGCGGTCCTCGCCGGCATCGAGCATGCGCGCGAACCAGTAGAGCGCCGCGTCGGGGTCGGAGCCGCGCACGGACTTGTGCAGCGCCGACATCAGATTGTAGTGGCCGTCCTGCGACTTGTCGTAGATCGGCGCGCGGCGCTGGATCACCTCCTGCAGGGTCTTCTCGTCGAAGATCTCGCCGTCGCGGGCGGCGCGCAGCACGTCCTCGGCCAGCGTCAGCGCGGCCCGGCCGTCGCCGTCGGCCATGCGCACCACCAGCGCGCGGGCGGCCTCGTCGAGCGGCAGCGGGCGGCCGAGCTCGCTCTCGGCGCGGTCGAGCAGCCGGGCGATCGCCGCCTCGTCGAGCGAGCGGAACACCAGGACGTGGGCGCGCGACAGGAGCGCCGCGTTGAGCTCGAAGCTCGGGTTCTCGGTGGTGGCGCCGACCAGCACGATGGTGCCGTCCTCCATCACGGGAAGGAAGCTGTCGAGCTGGGCGCGATTGAAGCGATGGATCTCGTCGACGAAAAGCAGCGTGCCCTTGCCGACCGCGCGGCGGCCGCGGGCGATCTCGAACACCTTCTTCAGGTCGGCGACGCCGGTGAAGATCGCCGAGACCTGTTCGAACTCGAGATCGGTCTCGTGGGCGAGCAGGCGAGCGACGGTGGTCTTGCCGGTGCCGGGCGGGCCCCAGAAGATCAGCGAGCCGAGCGAGCCGGAGCGCAGCATGCGGGTGATGGTGCCGTTCTCGCCGACGAGGTGGTCCTGGCCGACGACGTCGACGAGGGACTTCGGCCGCAGCCGATCGGCGAGCGGACGCGGGCTCGCGCGTTCCAGACCGGCGGCGGCGAAGAGATCGGTCACGTCGCCGTCCTCTCCGTGCCGAGACGCTGGGCGAGGATCACGACGTGATCGCCGTCGTCACGGACGATCTCGCGGGTTCCGGCCGCCGTGACGGCGTCCGCGAGGGGGCGCCCCGAGAAGCAGCGGCTCGCCGCCTCGGCGTCGACGACGTGGGCATAGAAGATCGCGCGGTGCTCGAGCGCCGCCGCGACCCGCGCGCCGAAGTCGGCCGCGAGGTGGTCACGCGTGACGAAGAGCGAGGCCGAAGCCCCGACGGTCACACCGAGGCACGCGGGCGACCCGCTCTCGACCCGGACGGCGCCGAGTTCGACCAGCGACGCGACGCTCGCGGACGGATCGGCGACCACACGGAGCGGCGAAAGGCGAAGAAGTCCCGGCATCGTCACGGCACGCAATCCTCTGGGGTCGAGGTTGGATCATGGCACGAGTCGCCGGCGCGCTCATCACCCACGAAACGCCATGCGAACGGTCTGGCCGCCGCGCTGGATCACCAGCCGCCATACCGTCGGCGTGGTCGCGGCGGCGCGGGCGAGGGTCGCCGTGGTCTCGATCGCCTGGCCGTTGACCTCGATCACGACGTCGCCCTTCTGGAAGCCGAGCTGCTGGGCCGGGGAGCCCGGCGCCACCACCGACACCACCACGCCCTGCGCATCGAAGGGCGCGCGCATCTCCTCGGCCACCGCCGGGGAGAGATTGAGGATGGTCACGCCGGCGAAGGGCGAGTGACCGTCGATGGTGCGGGCGTCGCGCGGCACGGTCTCGGGGGCCGCCTGGGAGGCGATCGAGACGCGCATCTTCTTGCCGGCGCGCAGGAGTTCGACCGCCACGGCGCCGCCGAGCGGACGGGTGCCGAAACGGAAGCCGAAGGCGTCGGGGTCGTCGACCTCGTGACCGTCGACGGTGAGCAGGAGATCGCCGATCTTGAGCCCGGCCTGGGTCGCCGGACCGCCGGCGACGAGGCCGGTGACCAGTGCGCCGATCGGCCGGTCCATGCCGAGCCCCTCGGCGACGTCGGCGGAGACGTTCTGCAGCGTCGCGCCGAGCCAGGGGCGACGCACGACCGAACCGGTCCTGGCCTGTTCCAGCACGAAGCGGACGGTGGTCGAGGGGATGGCGAAGCCGATGCCGATCGAGCCGCCCGACTTCGAATAGATCGACGACGGCACGCCGACGAGACGGCCCTGGAGATCGACCAGGGCGCCGCCGGAGTTGCCGGGATTGATCGCCGCGTCGGTCTGAATGAAGAAGCGGGTGTCGCCGGCGCCGACCTGGGTGCGGGCGAGCGCGGAGACGATGCCCTGGGTCACTGTCTGGCCGACGCCGAAGGGATTGCCCAGCGCCAGCACAAGATCGCCGACCTGGAGCGCCTCGCTGTCGCCGATCGGGGCGAAGGGATAGTCGCCCTTCTGGCGGATGCGGATCACCGCGAGGTCGGAGCGCTCGTCCTTGAGCACGATGTCGGCCTCGAACTCGCGCTTGTCGGCGAGCGCGATCTTCACCTCGTCGGCGTCGCGGATGACGTGATGGTTGGTGACGATCAGGCCGGAGCGGTCGACGATGGTGCCGGAGCCGAGCGAGGACTGAATGCGCGCGGGCGGCTCGATGCCACCGCCGAAGAACTGGCGAAAGAGCGGATCGGCGAACAGCGGATTGGCGTGCTGCTCGACACGGCGGGTGGCGTAGACGTTGACGACGGCGGGGGCGACCGCCTTGACCACCGGCGCGAAGGAGAGCGACACCTGAGCACGGCTCTCCGGCACGGCGGTCTGGGCGTCGGCGACCCCGACGGTGGCGAGAAGCGCGAGCGCGGGGAGAAGAGCGAGCACGGCGGGCATCGACTTCATCGAACGATTCTCCTTGGGCGTTTCGTCCCGAGATGTAGGCGCGGACGGGCCCCCGCGCCAGTGGGGCGGCGAGCGCGCCGCCAACCGCCGTCCCCCCGGAACGCACGAGGGACCGCTCGCGGGTGGAGCGGTCCCTCGTCTCACGGCCCGGCTCTCAATGCCCGGCCAGCATCTCGAACACCTGCGGCAGCGTGCCGTCGCGCTCGGCCCAGCGCAGCGGCGCGCAACGGCCGACGATCACCTCGCTCGGCGTGGGATCGGCGCGAAGCAGATCCATCACCTCGGCGATGAACTCGGCGAGCGGCATGGCACGCGGGTCCACCGCCTGATGCGCGCCGGTCAGCTCGGTCTGGACGTAGGGCGGGGCGATCTCGATCACTTCGACCGAGGTCGCGGCCAACTGGCGGCGGATCGCCATCGACCACGAATGCAGCGCCGCCTTGGTCGCCGAATAGGTCGGCGTGGCGGCGAGCGGCACGAAGGCGAGACCGGAGGAGACGTTGAGGATCGACGCCTCGGGCCGGGCGACGAGATGCGGCAGCAGCGCCGCCGTCAGGCGGATCGGCCCGAGCAGGTTGGTGGCGACCATCGCCTCGGCGTCGGCGAGGTTCTTCGGTGCGGCGGGGATCGCCTCGGCGCGCATGATGCCGGCGTTGTTGACCACCACGTTCAGGGCGGGGTGGGCGGCGACGATCGCCGCGGCGAAGGCGGCGATCGAGGCGGGATCGGCGACGTCGAGCTCCATCGCGATCATGCCGGGAGCGGCGGCGACGACCGCATCGAGCGCGGCGCGGCGGCGGCCGGCGACGATGACGGTGTTGCCGTCGGCGTGGAAGGCTTCGGCCAAGGCGCGGCCGATGCCGGAGCCGCCGCCGGTGACGAGGATGGTGTTGCCGCTCTTCTTCATGGGATCACCTCGATTGGGGGATTGCATGAAGGGAAGCTAGGCGCGACACTCTCTTTTGGAAAGTAGGTGCCTTCGAGTGCCATAGTATCCGAAAAGAGAGCGTATTCCTGTCCTCACGGATGGTCGACGCGGGGAAGTGCCCCGCGGAGGCCCTTCAGGAGAGGGAAACAGAGGACCGAACGAGCATGAACGAGCAGGCCGCCTCCCCTTCCCTGTTCGATCCGACCTGCGATCACGCCGCCGCCGAGGACCCGGCGGTGGAGGCACTGGTGCGCGAGATCATCGCCCGGATCGCCGACAAATGGACACTGCTGGTGCTCGAGGAGCTGGCCGAGCGCGGTACGATGCGCTTCACCGAGATCGGGCGGGCGGTCGGCGACATCAGCCAGAAGATGCTGACCAAGACGCTGCGGGAGATGGAGCGGACCGGGCTCGTCACCCGCACGGTTCATCCGGTGGTGCCGCCGCACGTCGACTATGCGCTGACGGAGCTGGGGCGCACGCTGGGGGCGGCGTTCTGCGGGGTGTGGCTGTGGGCGGCGGACAATCGCGCCCGCATCGAGGCGGCGCGGGCGGCGTTCGACGCGAAATGAAACACCCGGGCGCGGGCCCGGGTGTTTCGAAGAGCGGCAATGGCGGGGAGCCGGGCGATCAGCCCTGGGCTTCCTCGGCCTCGCGGCGGGCACGGTCTTCGGCGCCCTTGGCGGAGACGTCGCGGTCGACGAACTCGATCACGCCGATGGCGGCGTTGTCGCCGAAGCGGAAGCCGGCCTTGAGGACGCGGGTGTAGCCACCGGCGCGGTCCTTGTAGCGCGGGCCGATGACGTCGAAGAGCTTCTTGACGGCCTTCTCGTCACGAACCTGAGCGACGGCGTTGCGGCGCGAATTGAGGTCGCCGCGCTTGGCCAGCGTCACCAGCTTCTCGACGATCGGACGCAGGTCCTTCGCCTTGGGCAGGGTGGTGACGATCTGCTCGTGGGTGATGAGCGAGGCGGCCATGTTGGCGAACATCGCCTTGCGATGTTCCCAGGTGCGGTTGAGCTTGCGGCCAGCGTTGCCGTGACGCATCGGTCTTCTCCGGTCGGGTGCCGGGCGGGGTCTCCCCTGCCCTCGTCGGCGGCGATCTCGCGATCGGCGCCCTGTTTCAGGTCTCCCGCACGCGTCGGGAGCCCCGGTCCTCTCGGACCCTGGCACCCCGGGTATTGTGCGTCCGGGCTTGGAATTCCTTGTCGAAGCGACCGGAGCCGTGGCTCCGGTCGAAATCTCGGGCGGTACATACCGCCTTCACCGGCAAATGAGAAGCCCCCGAGGGGAACAATCTCAGAGCTGATGATCCTCGTAGCGCTTGGCGAGCTCTTCGATGTTCTCCGGCGGCCAGTTGGTGACCTCCATGCCGAGATGGAGACCCATCTGGGCGAGAACTTCCTTGATCTCGTTGAGCGACTTGCGGCCGAAGTTCGGGGTGCGGAGCATCTCGGCCTCGGTCTTCTGGATCAGGTCGCCGATGTAGACGATGTTGTCGTTCTTCAGGCAGTTCGCCGAACGCACCGACAGCTCGAGCTCGTCGACCTTCTTGAGCAGCGCCGGGTTGAAGGCGAGCTCGGGGATCTTCTCCTCGGCGACCTCCTTGCGGGGCTCCTCGAAGTTCACGAAGATCGCCAGCTGGTCCTGGAGGATGCGCGCGGCGTAGGCGACGGCGTCCTCGGGCTTGACCGAGCCGTCGGTCTCCATCGACAGCGTGAGCTTGTCGTAGTCGAGAACCTGGCCCTCACGGGTGTTCTCGACCTTGTAGGAGACCTTCTTGACCGGCGAATAGAGGCTGTCGACCGGGATGAGACCGATCGGGGCGTCCTCGGGACGGTTACGGTCGGCCGGGACATAGCCCTTGCCGGTGGCGACCGTCAGCTCCATGCGGATCTCGGCGCCCTCGTCGAGGGTGCAGATGACCAGCTCGGGGTTGAGGATCTCGATGTCGCCGACGGTCTGGATGTCGCCGGCGGTGACGATGCCCGGGCCCTGCTTGCGGACGACCATGCGCTTGGGCAGGTCGCCGTGCATGCGCACCGCAATCTCCTTGATGTTCAGGATCATGTCGGTGACGTCCTCGCGAACGCCGGGGATCGAGGAGAACTCGTGCAGGACGCCGTCGATCTGGACGGCGGTCACGGCCGCGCCCTGGAGCGAGGAGAGGAGGACGCGACGCAGAGCGTTGCCGAGCGTCAGGCCGAAGCCGCGCTCCAGCGGCTCGGCGACCACGGTCGCGCGGCGCTTGGGATCCTCGCCCGGCTTCACCTCGAGCTTGTTCGGGCGGATCAGTTCCTGCCAGTTCTTGTGAATGGTCACGGCAATCGTACCTTTCTCGGACGCGCGCGGGATATCGGTACCGTCTCGTACCCTGCCCGCCTCGGCCCGTGGGGGGAGAAAGCGAAAGAGCGGCGGGTAGACGGCCCGCCGCTCGACGGGGCCCGGCGAACCGGACCCCGCTTGAGATCAGTGATCAGACGCGACGACGCTTGCGCGGACGGCAACCGTTGTGCGGGATCGGGGTCACGTCGCGGATCGAGGTCACCATGAAGCCGGCCGCCTGGAGAGCGCGCAGCGCGGATTCACGGCCCGAACCGGGGCCACGGACTTCCACCTCGACGGTGCGCATGCCGTGCTCCGACGCCTTGCGGGCGGCGTCCTCGGCGGCGACCTGGGCGGCGTAGGGGGTCGACTTGCGCGAGCCCTTGAAGCCGAGAGCACCAGCAGACGACCAGGAGATGGTGTTGCCCTGAGCGTCGGTGATGGTGATCATGGTGTTGTTGAACGTGGAGTTCACGTGAACGACACCCGAGGTGATGTTCTTGCGTTCGCGACGGCGGACGCGGGTGGCTTCCTTGGCCATGTGGCTTTCCTATCTTCGATCTCTACACCGCCGTAATTCCGGCGGCTCCACCGGGACGGTCGCCTCGCGGCGGCGCCCCTCTCAGAATCACTTCTTCTTACCGGCGATCGCCTTCGCGGGACCCTTGCGGGTGCGGGCGTTCGTGTGGGTGCGCTGGCCGCGGACCGGCAGGCCGCGACGATGACGCAGGCCGCGGTAGCAGCCGAGGTCCATCAGACGCTTGATGTTCATCGCCACTTCGCGACGCAGGTCGCCCTCGACGATGTAGTCGCGGTCGATCATCTCGCGGATCTGCAGCACTTCGGCGTCGCTGAGGTCCTGGACCCGGCGCTCGGCCGCGATGTTGATCTTCGCCACGATCTCGGCGGCCTTCTTGGGGCCGATGCCGTGGATGTACTGAAGCGCGATGACGACGCGCTTGTTGGTCGGAATGTTCACGCCTGCAATGCGGGCCACGGTGTCTCTCCAGTCGATTCCAGAGCCCCACCATCAGGGCTCTTCGTTCGAGGTCGACCGCGCGGATCGATTCGTCCGGGACTTCTGGTCCATGACGAAATGACCGGCGGCCGAAACCCTCCGGGTTCGGCCCCGATCGCACGTCTCACGCGATGTGGGCCGTCTGATAACGGATTCCACGGCCGGGCGCAACCGCCCGGCCGTGGTCTCCGATGCACGATCCGGCGCGTGATCCGCGCCGGGAATTCGTTTCACGCCGTCAGGCGCCGAGCACCTTGCCGATCGCGGCCGTGACCTCGTCGATGCCCATCATGCCGTCGACGGTCTTGAGCTCGCCGGTCGAGGCGTAGTAGCCCGACAGCGGCGCGGTCTTCTCCTGGTACTCGACCAGACGCTTGCGGAAGCTCTCCGGATTGTCGTCCGGACGCGGGGTGCCACCGGCGGCGATGGTCTCCTTGACGCGGTTCTCCATACGAGCGACCAGCGCCTCGGCATCGACCACCAGTTCGACGACGGCGTCGAGCTTCAGCCCCTTGGACTTCAGCATGACGGTCAGCGCCTCGGCCTGGGGCACGGTGCGCGGGAAGCCGTCGAGGATGAAGCCGTTCCGGCAATCGGCCTCGTCGATGCGGTCGGCGACCACACCGATGACGATGTCGTCGGAGACGAGACCGCCCGACTCCATCACCGCCTTGGCCTTGAGGCCGACTTCGGAACCGGCCTTGACGGCGGCGCGCAGCATGTCGCCGGTCGAAAGCTGAACGATGCCGAACTTCTCGACCAGGCGCGTGGCCTGCGTTCCCTTACCCGCCCCCGGCGGTCCGAGCAGAATGAGCCTCATCGACGTCCTCCCCTGAGCTTCGCCCGCTTGATCAAGCCTTCGTATTGATGGGCGAGCAGATGTCCCTGAATCTGCGACACCGTGTCCATGGTGACGGAGACCACGATCAACAGCGACGTGCCGCCGAAATAGAACGGGACACCGGTCCAGGAAATGAGGAATTCGGGTAATAGACATACGATCGTGATGTAGATCGCCCCGAGAACCGTGATGCGCGTCAGCACATAGTCGATGTACTCGGCGGTGCGCTCACCCGGACGGATGCCCGGAATGAAGCCGCCGTGCTTCTTCAGATTGTCGGCGGTATCGGTCGGGTTGAACACGATCGCCGTATAGAAGAACGCGAAGAAGATGATCAACGCGGCATACATCAGCATGTAGAGCGGCTGGCCGTGGCCGAGCAGCGCCGTCACCGTGGTCAGCCATCCCGAGGCCTCGCCGGACTGGAAGTTGGCGACGGTCGCCGGAACCAGCAGCAGCGAGGAGGCGAAGATCGGCGGGATGACGCCCGAGGTGTTGAGCTTCAGCGGCAGATGCGAGGACTGGCCCTGCATGATCTGATTGCCGACCTGTCGCTTCGGGTACTGGATCAGAAGCCGGCGCTGGGCGCGCTCCATGTAGACCACGAAGCCGACGACCACGACCGCGACCACGATGATGGCGAGGATCGAGAAGGTCGAGATGGCGCCCTGGCGGCCGAGCTCGAGCGTGCCGGCGATGGCGGAGGGCAGGCCCGCGACGATACCGGCGAAGATGATCAGCGAGGTGCCGTTGCCGATGCCGCGCGAAGTGATCTGCTCGCCGAGCCACATCAGGAACATGGTGCCGCCGAGCAGCGTGATCGTCGCCGACAGACGGAAGAACATGCCGGGCGCGGAGACGACGCCGGAGGCGCCCTCGAGACCGACGGCGATGCCCCAGGCCTGGAAGATCGCCAGCACGACGGTGAGGAAGCGGGTGTACTGGTTGAGCTGCTTGCGGCCCGACTCGCCCTCCTTCTTCAACGCCTCCCACGAGGGGACGACCGTCGTCATGAGCTGGACGATGATCGAGGCGGAGATGTAGGGCATGATGCCGAGGGCGAAGATCGCCATACGACCGACGGCGCCGCCGGAGAACATGTTGGCGAGACCGAGAATGCCGGTCTGGGCATTCGAGAACGCCTTGGCGAGGGCGTCCGCGTCGATGCCCGGCAGCGGCAGATAGGTGCCCAGCCGATACACGAGAAGCGCACCCAGTGTGAACCAGATGCGCTTCTTGAGTTCCTCGGCCTTGCCGAAGGCACCCCAGTTGAGATTGGCCGCGAGCTGTTCGGCAGCAGACGCCATGTCACTCGTCTCCGGTGCTTCGTAAGGGAGATATGTAATGCGAGATGGTCGATGCGGCCGATCACTCGGCCGCGTCGGCCTTCTTCTTCTCGGCGACGGTCACCTTGCCGCCCGCCTTCTCCACCGCCGCGATCGCGGGAGCGGAAGCACCGGCGACCTCGAAGGTCAGCGCGGACTTGGGCTCGCCGGGGCCGAGGAGACGGACGCCGTCCTTGAGGCGGCGGATGACGCCGGCGGCCTTGAGGGCCTCACCGGTGATCGCCGCCTTGGCATCGAGCCGACCGGCGTCGATGGCCACCTGGATACGGGCCAGGGAGACCTCGTTGTAGTCGAGGCGGAAGATGTTGTTGAAGCCGCGCTTCGGAAGACGGCGATGCAGAGGCATCTGACCACCTTCGAAGCCCTTGATGGCCACGCCGGAGCGCGCCTTCTGGCCCTTGACACCCTTGCCCGACGTCTTGCCGAGGCCGGAACCGATACCACGACCGAGGCGCTTGCCGGACTTGGCGGCACCCGGGTTGTCGCTGATCTCGTTGAGCTTCATCGCTCGCTCCTAAAAACTCAGTTCTCGTCGACGACGCGAACGAGATGGGCGACCTTGGCGATCATACCGCGAACCGCAGGAGTGTCCTCCAGCGTGGAACGGCGATGCCGCTTGTTGAGGCCGAGGCCGATCAGGGTCTTCTCCTGAACGTCCGGGCGACGGATCGGGCTACCGATCTGCTCGACCGTGATCGTCTTGACCGAGGCAGTTTCCGACATGGGGTTCACCCTTCAATCAATCAATACCGGAACGGCGACGTTCTCGCGAACGAAACCGCCGGTTCGTCTCACGCGTCCGCCGAAGCGTCCGCGCCCTCGGCCCCACGACGAGCCTGCAGGGTCGAAACCTTCATACCGCGACGAGCGGCGACGGAACGGGGGCTGTCCTCGGCCTTCAGAGCATCGAACGTGGCCCGCACCATGTTGTACGGGTTCGACGAGCCCATCGACTTGGCGACCACGTCCTGGACGCCGAGCGTCTCGAACACGGCGCGCATCGGGCCGCCGGCGATGATGCCGGTGCCGGCCGGGGCGGCGCGGACGATGACGCGGCCGGCACCGTGATGGCCGACGACGTCGTGATGGAGCGTGCGGCCCTCGCGCAGGGACACACGGATCATGCCGCGCTTGGCGGCTTCCGTCGCCTTGCGGATGGCTTCCGGCACTTCACGGGCCTTGCCGTGGCCGAAGCCGACGCGACCCTTCTGGTCACCCACGACGACGAGCGCGGCGAAGCCGAAGCGACGGCCACCCTTCACCACCTTGGCGACGCGGTTGATGTGCACCAGCCGGTCGACGAATTCGCTGTCGCGTTCTTCCCGCTCGAGCTTTGCCATGTCGGTTCTTCCCTCGTGCGCAGCCGTCCCGGCGCGCCTCAATCCGTGATCAGAAGTCGAGACCACCCTCGCGGGCGGCTTCGGCGAGCGCCTTGACGCGGCCGTGGTAGATGAAGCGGCCGCGATCGAACACGACCTCCTTCACACCCGCGGCGACCGCGCGCTCGGCGACGAGCTTGCCCACGGCCGAGGCCGCGGCAACGTCGGCGCCGGTCTTGAGGCTGCCCTTGAGCGAGGCGTCCAGGGTCGACGCGGCGGCGAGGGTGACCCCGTTCGCATCGTCGATGACCTGAGCATAGATGTTCTTCGACGAGCGATGAACCGAGAGCCGGGGACGGCCGTTCGCCGCCGCCTTGACGGCACGGCGCACGCGAGCCGCACGACGCTCCGTAGTGGTCTTATTGGCCATGGCGGCAGCTCCTTACTTCTTCTTGCCTTCCTTGCGGAAGATCTTCTCGCCGGCGTACTTGACGCCCTTGCCCTTGTAGGGCTCGGGGCCGCGCCATTCGCGGATCTCGGCCGCGACCTGCCCGACCTGCTGCTTGTCGATGCCGGAGACGACGATCTGATCCTGCTTGGGTCCGAGGACCTGGATCGCGATGCCTTCCGGGACCGGGAACAGCACGTCGTGGCTGTAGCCGAGCGAGAGGTTCAGGACGTTGCCGTTGAGCGCCGCCTTGTAGCCGACGCCGTTGATCTCGAGCTTCTTCTCGAAGCCCTTCGAAACGCCGACCATGAGGTTCGAGATCATCGTGCGGGACATGCCCCACAGCGACCGGGCGAGCTTGGACTCGTCCTTCGGCGCCACGGAGATGCCGTCGTCACCACGGGTGACTTCGACGAGATCGTGAACAGTAAAAGAAAGGGTGCCCTTGGGACCCTTGACGTTGACGGCCTGACCCGCGATCTCCGCGGTGACACCGGCGGGAACCGGCACGGCCTTCTTTCCGATGCGTGACATGGGGAACCCCGTCTCGTTGTCCGGCCTCAGAAGACCTTGCAGAGCACTTCGCCGCCGACGTTGGCGTCACGAGCGGCGTGATCGGCCATCACGCCCTTCGGCGTCGACAGGATCGTCACACCGAGGCCGTTGGCGACGCGCGGAATGTTCGTCACCGACGAATAGACCCGGCGGCCCGGCTTGGAGACGCGCGAAATTTCGCGAATCACCGGCTGGCCGTCGAAGTACTTCAGCTCGATCTCGAACTCGGACTTGCCGCCGTCGAAGTCGATCTTGGTGTAACCGCGAATGTAGCCCTCGGTCTTCAGGACGTCGAGCAGGTTGCCGCGCAGCTTGGAGGCCGGGGTCGACACCTTCGACTTCTTGCGAAGCTGGGCATTGCGGATACGGGTGATCATATCGCCCAGAGGATCGGTCATGGTCATGGGGATTTCGTCCTCACCAGCTCGACTTGACCAGGCCGGGGATCATCCCCATGTTGCCCAGCTCACGAAGCGCGACGCGCGACATCTTCAGCTTGCGATAGTAGGCACGCGGACGGCCCGTCACCTCGCAGCGGTTGCGGATGCGCACCTTGGCACCGTTGCGCGGCAGCTCGGCGAGTTTCATCACCGCCTGCATGCGCTCCTCGGGCGAGGTTTCGCGGTTCATGATCACCGACTTGAGTTCGGTGCGCTTCTTGAGATCACGCGCCGTCATCTGGCGACGACGGTTGTTCTTCTCGATCGAGCTCTTCTTGGCCATGTCTTTCCTATCCTCTGCCGTAACGGCTCACTGACGGAACGGGAAGTTGAAGAGCTTGAGCAGCTCACGGGCTTCTTCGTCGGTCTTGGCCGTCGTACAGACGATGATGTCCATACCCCAGATCTGATCAACCTTGTCGTAGTTGATCTCCGGGAAAACGATGTGTTCCTTCACGCCCATGGCGAAGTTGCCACGGCCGTCGAAGCTCTTGGGGTTCAAGCCGCGGAAGTCGCGGACGCGCGGGAGCGCGATCGTGATCAGGCGATCCAGGAACTCGTACATGCGCGACTTGCGAAGGGTGACCTTCGCGCCGATCGGCATGTTCTCACGAATCTTGAAGGTGGCGATCGCCTGACGGGCGCGGGTGATCACCGGCTTCTGGCCGGCAATGAGCGCGAGATCCGCGGCGGCGACGGACGCCTTCTTGCTATCGGCGACGGACTCGCCGACGCCCATGTTCAGCACGATCTTCTCGAGAGTCGGCACTTCGAACGTGTTCTTGTAACCGAACTTCTCGATCATCGCCGGGCGCACCACGTCTTCGTAGTGCTTCTTCATGCGCGGCGAGTTCACAGCGACCTCAGCCATCGATCAGATCTCCCGAGCGCTTGGCGACGCGGACCTTGCGGCCGTCTTCCAGAACCTTGAAGCCGACGCGGGTGGCCTTGCCGTCCTTGTCGGCGACGGCGAGGTTCGAAAGATGGATCGGGCTCTCCTTGGAGATGATCCCACCCTCGTTCGCGCCCTGCGGCTTCTGATGACGCTGAACCATGTTGACGCCGCGAACGAGCGCACGCTCTTCCGTCGGCATCACCTGGATCACTTCACCCGCCTTGCCCTTGTCGCGGCCGGCGAGCACGACGACCTTGTCGCCCTTCTTGATCTTCGCGGCCATTACAGCACCTCCGGCGCCAGCGAGAGGATCTTCGTGTGGTTCTTGGCGCGAAGTTCGCGCGGAACCGGTCCGAAGATACGGGTCCCGATCGGCTCCTTCTGATTGTTGATCAGAACGGCCGCGTTGCGGTCGAAACGGATGACCTGTCCGTCCGCCCGATGAATGTCCTTGCGAACACGAACGACGACCGCCTTCATGACGTCGCCCTTCTTGACGCGCCCACGCGGGATCGCTTCCTTCACCGAGACGACGATCACGTCGCCCACGGTGGCGTACTTGCGCTTCGATCCGCCGAGCACCTTGATGCACATGACGCGCTTGGCACCCGAGTTGTCGGCGACGTCGAGGTTGGTCTGCATTTGAATCATGACCGACCGCCTTTCCTATCTTTTCGTCGCCGACTTCAGATCGCGCCGACCGGACCGATGACGACCCAGCGCTTGTTCTTGGACAGCGGCCGGGCCTCTTCGATCGCGACCTGGTCGCCGACCTTGAAGCGGTTCTCTTCGTCGTGAGCGTGGTACTTCTTGGAACGACGCACGGTCTTCTTCAGAAGCGGATGGGTGAAGCGACGCTCCACCTCGACCACGATGGTCTTGTCGTTCTTGTCGCTGACGACGACGCCCTGCAGCACGCGCTTCGGCATGGCCGTCTCCCTTAGCTCGCGCGCTTGGCGCGGATGATGGTCTGGATCCGGGCGATGTCACGCCGGACCTGGCGCACCCGCGCCGTGTTCTCGAGCTGTCCCGTCGCCTTCTGGAAGCGGAGGTTGAACTGCTCTTTCTTCAGCTTCTCGAGCTCGTCACCGAGTTCGTCGAGCGTCTTGGTGTTGATGTCCGCGGTCTTCATCGGTCCTACCCCCGTCAGTCGGCGATGCGCTCGATGAAGCGCGTACGGATCGGGAGCTTGGCGGCTCCCAGACGCAGTGCTTCCTCGGCGATCTCGTGGCTGACGCCGTCGATCTCGAACAGGATGCGGCCCGGGTTGACACGGCACGCCCAATATTCGGGAGCGCCCTTGCCCTTACCCATGCGCACTTCGGTCGGCTTCGAAGAAACCGGGACGTCGGGGAACACGCGAATCCACACGCGCCCCTGACGCTTCATCTGACGGGTGATCGCGCGGCGAGCCGCCTCGATCTGCCGGGCGGTCACCCGCTCCGGCTCCAACGCCTTCAGGCCATAGGTTCCGAAATCAAGGCTGAAACCGCCCTTGGCGGCGCCCTTGATACGGCCCTTGAACTGCTTGCGGAACTTCGTGCGCTTCGGCTGCAGCATCGTCGTTCTCTCTCATCCCAATCTGGCTGCCGGCCTCAGGCCCGCTCGCTGTCGCGATCGCGGCGACCACGGCCACGACGTTCACCGTCCCGATCCCGATCACGTTCACGACCCTCGGGGCGCTCGCGGCGGGTGTTGTCCGGCTCGAGAGCCTTGCGCTCGGAAGCCATCGGGTCGTGCTCGAGGATCTCGCCCTTGAAGATCCAGACCTTGAGGCCGCAGGTGCCGTAGGCCGTGACCGCAGTGGCGACACCGAAGTCGATGTCCGCGCGCAGCGTGTGCAGCGGAACCCGACCCTCGCGATACCACTCAAGGCGAGCGATCTCCGCGCCGCCGAGACGGCCGGACGCGTTGATACGGATGCCTTCGGCACCGAAGCGCATGGCCGACTGCACCGAGCGCTTCATGGCGCGACGGAAGGCGACACGACGCTCGAGCTGCTGAGCGATGGAGGCGGCCACCAGGTTCGCATCGATCTCGGGCTTGCGCACCTCGACGATGTTGATGTGGACCTCACTGTCCGTCAGCTTGGCGACGCCCTTGCGGAGCTTGTCGATGTCGCCGCCCTTCTTGCCGATGACGACGCCCGGACGCGCGGTGTGGATCGAAACGCGGCACTTCTTGTGCGGACGCTCGATCACCACCTTGGAGACGGCGGCCTGCTTCAGCTCGGTGAGCAGATACTTGCGGATCGCGAGATCCTCATGCAGCAGCTTGCCGTACTCGCCCTTGCCGGCGTACCAGCGGGAATCCCAGGTCCGGTTGATGCCGAGCCGGAGACCGATCGGGTTGACCTTCTGTCCCATCAGGCGGACTCCACTTCGCGGACGACGATCGTCAGGTTCGAGAACGGCTTTTCGACGCGCGAGGCACGGCCGCGAGCGCGGGCGTGGAACCGCTTCATCACCAGGGCCTTACCGACGAAGGCTTCGGCGACGATCAGAGAATCGACGTCGAGCTCGTGGTTGTTCTCGGCATTGGCGATGGCGCTTTCGAGCGTCTTCTTGACGTCCTTGGCGATACGCTTGCGCGAGAAGGTCAGATCGGCCAGAGCGGTCGAGACCTTCTTGCCACGGATCAGTGCGGCGACGAGGTTGAGCTTCTGGGGGCTGACGCGGATCATGCGCGCAACCGCCTTGGCTTCGGTATCCTTCAGCGCCCGTTCGGTCTTCGGCTTCGACATGGGGCTTACTTCCTCTTCGCCTTCTTATCGGCCGCATGACCGTAGTAGGTGCGGGTCGGCGAGAACTCGCCGAACTTCTGGCCGACCATGTCCTCGCTCACCAGAACGGGGACGTGCTTCTGACCGTTGTAGACGCCGAAGGTGAGCCCGACGAAGTGCGGCAGGATCGTGGAGCGCCGGCTCCAGATCTTGATGACTTCGGCACGGCCCGAAGAACGGGCCTTTTCGGCCTTCTTCAGGAGGTAACCGTCGACGAACGGGCCTTTCCAGACAGAACGAGCCATGGGTTACCTCACTTACCCTTCTTGGCGTGGCGCGAGCGGACGATGAACTTGTTCGTCGCCTTGTTCGACCGGGTCTTCTTACCCTTGGTCGGCTTGCCCCACGGGGTCACGGGATGGCGACCACCGGAGGTACGGCCTTCGCCGCCGCCGTGCGGATGGTCGACCGGGTTCATGACGACACCACGGTTGTGCGGGCGACGACCGAGCCAACGGGAACGACCCGCCTTGCCGATCGAAATGTTCATGTGATCCGGGTTCGACACCGCGCCGACCGAAGCCATGCAGGTGCCGAGGATCAGGCGCTGTTCACCCGAACCCAGACGGACGATGACGTAGCCCTGGTCACGACCGACGATCTGGGCGTAGGCGCCCGCGGACCGCGCGATCTGACCGCCCTTGCCCGGCTTGATCTCCACGTTGTGGACGATCGTGCCGACCGGAACGTTGCCGATCGGCATGGCGTTGCCGGGCTTGACGTCGACCGAAGCGCCCGACACCACGGTGTCGCCGACGGCCAGACGCTGCGGCGCCAGGATGTAGCTCAGCTCGCCGTCCGCATACCGGATGAGAGCGATGAAGGCCGAGCGGTTCGGGTCGTACTCGAGCCGTTCGACGGTCGCCGGCACATCGGCCTTGCGACGCTTGAAGTCGACGACGCGGTAGGTCCGCTTGTGACCGCCGCCCTTGAAGCGGGCGGTGATGCGGCCGAGGTTGTTGCGGCCGCCCGACTTGGACAGACCCTCGGTGAGGGCCTTCAGCGGCTTGCCCTTGTAGAGGGCCGATCGGTCGACGATGACCAGCTGACGAAGGCTGGGCGTGACCGGATTGAAGGTCTTGAGCGCCATTCTAGTCTACCTTCTGCCTTCAGAGCCCGGTCGTGACGTCGATCCGGTGGCCTTCGGCCAGCGTCACGATCGCCTTCTTGACGTCGTCCTGCTTGCCGACGAAGCCCTTGAAGCGCTTCACCTTACCCATGCGGATCAGGGTGTTGACGCTCACGACCTTGACCTTGAACAGCGCCTCGACGGCGGCCTTGATCTCGGGCTTGGTCGCGGACTTGGCGACGTTGAACACCACCTTGTTCTGTTCGGCGGCGATGGTGGACTTCTCGGTGATGACCGGCGAGCGGATCACGTCGTAGTGAGAGAGGTTGATCGCCATCGTCACGCCTCCACCCGGAACCGGGCTTCGATCGCGTCGACCGCGTCCTTGGTCAGGACGAGAACCTGGCGACGCAGGATGTCGTAGACGTTCAGGCCCTGGACCGGCAGCACGTCGACGTTCGGGATGTTGCGGGCGGCCAGACCGAAGTTGGTGTCGACCTCGGCGCCGGCGATGACCAGCACGTTGGTGAAACCGAGCGTCTCGAACTGGGCCTTGAGGGCCTTGGTCTTCGGCTCGGCGGCGACGGCGGCCTCGAGGACGACCAGCGACGCGGTCGCGGCCTTCGAGGAAAGCGCGTGCTTGAGGCCGAGGACGCGGACCTTCTTGGGCAGATCGTGAGCGTGTGAGCGCACGACCGGGCCGTGAGCGCGACCACCACCACGGAAGATCGGCGCGCGGGCCGAACCGTGACGGGCGCTACCGGTGCCCTTCTGCTTGTACATCTTCTTACCCGTCCGGGCGATCTCGGAGCGACCCTTCACCTTGTGGGTGCCGGCCTGACGCTTCGCGAGCTGCCACTTGACGACGCGCTGGATCAGATCCGCGCGGGGCTCGAGGCCGAAGATCTCGTCGGAGACGGTGATCGTGCCGGCGTCGGTGCCGTCCAGTTTCTTGACCTGGAGCTCCATCACTCGGCCCCCTTCTCTTCCGTGGCGGCGACGGGCGCGGCGACGGGCATCTTGAAGGCGCCGGGCAGCGGCAGACCTTCCGGAGCCTTACGCTTCACGGCGTCGCGAACGATGATCCAGCCGCCCTTGGAGCCGGGAACCGAACCCTCGACGAGGATCAGGCCACGCTCGACGTCGGTGCGAACGACCTTGAGGTTCTGGGTGGTGACCCGCTCGGCGCCCATGTGACCGGCCATCTTCTTGTTCTTGAAGGTGCGGCCGGGATCCTGACGGTTACCGGTGGAGCCGAGCGAGCGGTGCGAGACCGACACGCCGTGGGTGGCGCGAAGGCCGCCGAAGTTCCAGCGCTTCATGCCGCCGGCAAAGCCCTTGCCGATGGAGGTGCCGGTCACGTCGACGAACTGACCGACGAGGAAGTGGTCGGCGGTGATTTCCGCACCCACTTCGATCATCTTGTCGGCATCGACGCGGAATTCGACCACCTTGCGCTTCGGCTCCACGTTGGCCTTGGCGAAGTGCCCGCGCTGCGCCTGGGTGGTGTTCTTCACCTTGGCGAGGCCGGCACCGAGCTGCAGCGCGGTGTAGCCGTTCTTCTCTTCGGTCCGATGGGCAACGACCTGGCAGCCGTCGAGCCGCAGTACCGTCACCGGCACCTGCTCTCCCGCATCGGTGTAGATGCGGGTCATGCCCAGCTTCTGTGCGATCACACCTGAACGCATGGCGTTCTCTCTTCTTGGGGAGCGTCACGAAAGTGAAACGCTCCGGATCTAAGTCAGAGGCTCGGAGGACGTTGCGTCCTCAGAGCTTGATTTCGACGTCCACACCGGCCGCCAGATCGAGCTTCATGAGAGCGTCGACCGTCTGCGGAGTCGGATCGATGATGTCGAGCAGCCGCTTGTGAGTGCGGATCTCGAACTGCTCGCGCGACTTCTTGTCGACGTGCGGCGAGCGGTTCACCGTGAACTTCTCGATCCGCGTCGGCAGCGGAACCGGGCCACGGACCGAAGCGCCAGTGCGCTTGGCCGTGCTGACGATCTCGCGCGTCGAGGCGTCGAGGACCCGATGGTCGAACGCCTTGAGGCGGATACGGATGTTCTGACCGTTCATACTCGAACCCTCTGAGGTTCAAAAACCCGGGATGGAGCAAGGCAGACCGCCCTGCCCCGTCACCGGATCTTCATCAGGCGATGATCTTGGCGACGACGCCGGCGCCGACGGTGCGACCGCCTTCA
>JBEOKB010000004.1:0-25398 GCA_040275425.1 Siculibacillus sp.
CGCAGACGCGGCGGCGCGCGGCGCAGGCGGCCGATCGCGGCGCGTGAGGCGCGCGCCGCCGCGCCTTTTCGACGATCGACGTGGGCGTGGTCGGCTCAGCCGAAGGTGACGAGGCGCTCGCGCGGCTCGAGCGAGGCGATCGGGTCGATCGACTCGACCACCGAGAGCGCCGGGGTCGGGGCGGCCTCGGCCATCGCTTCGGCGGCGACGGTCATCACGGTGTTGCCGACGGCGACGGTGGTGGTGGTGGTGGTGAAGGCGAGGGGCTCGTCCTCCTCCTCCGGCGCAACGGACGCGGTCGGGAAGGCGTCGTCGCCGGTGGCGAAGACGTCGGCTTCGGCGACGGCGAGTTCGGCGGTGGCGAAGACGTCCGGCGCGGGGGCGGGGGGCTCGGCGGAGACCTCGATCGCCGGGACGGCGTCGACGTCCCAGGCGCTGTCGGTCCACATCAGTTCGTCGACCGTGTTCTGACCGATGCCGCGACCGGCGAGCTGCGGGCCGTTGAGGAGGTGGGCGTCGGGGCGGAAGTCCATCGGATCGAATCGACCGTCGACGTCGGAGATCTCGAGCTCTTCGTTGCCCAGACCCCAGATGTCCATCATCGCACCGATGCGGCTCTCGAGATAGCGCAGCACCGTCACGACCTTGCGGGTGCGCTGGCCGGTGAGGTCCTGGAACGAGCAGGCGGTGTAGATCTCGGTGGCGTGGGCGTCGAGGGCGTCGCAGGTGTCCGACGACGCGCCGGCCTCGCGCAGGGTCCAGGCGGCCTCCTGGATGCCCTCGGCGGCGAGCAGAATCTCGTTGGTGGCGGTCTCGGTCTGGCCGACGATGGCGTCGAGTTCATGGCTGGCGTCGGCGAAGCGGCCGCCGTGCTCGGTGTCGAGCTTCATCTGGGCGATCTCCTGCTTGGTGCGGGAGATGGCCTCGGCCATGTCGGCGAGATCGAGCCGGATGCGGTCGATGTCGGGAGCGGCGCGCTCGCGGCGGATGGTGCGCTCGATGCGCTCCAGCGCGGTCAGGACCTGATCGGTGTCGGAATTGCGGTTGCGACGGGCATATTCGGCCAGAAACCAGCGTCCGCGCTGCGTCTCCATCACCGCCGCTTCGATCGCGTCGTAGTCTTCGATGGCGAGGGGGGTGACCTGCGCGGGCGTCGTCATGGGGCTTGCTCGTCGTCGAAGAAGCGGGTCGATCACGCGAAGACACCGAGTCGTGGCGCGATCACGGTGTTATACGGGACGAATCTCGCTCGATAAGTTTATGAGTTCGTGAAAATCAGAGCAATCGCGATGCACTATTCATCCACGGCCGCGCGAATTTCGGCATTCTTCGCGGCCTCCTTCGTCGCCTTCGGCATCCACCTCCCGTTCTTCCCGGTTCTGCTCGCCTCGCGCGGGCAGGACGAGGCGGCGATCGCGGTGATCATGGCGGTGCCGATCGTGCTCAGGGTGACGACGGCGTCGTGGCTCGGGGCGATCGCCGACCGCATCGGCGATCGTCGGCGCGCGCTGGTGATCTACTGCGCGTTGACCGTGCTCGGGTTTCTGACGCTGTGGCCGGCGCAGTCGTTCTGGGCGCTCCTGATCTCGTCGAGCCTGGCGGCGCTGTTCTGGAACGGGGTGATCCCGGTCACCGACGCGTTGGCGACGACGGCGGTGCGGCGGGGCGAGGGCGTCTACGGGCGGATGCGGGCGTGGGGCTCGTCGGCCTTCGTCGTCGGCAATCTCACCGCGGGGTGGGTGGCGGCGAGCGTCGGGCCGGAGGGGATCTACTGGTATCTGGTGGTGGTGCTGATCGCGCAGGTCGGCGTGGCGCTGGTGGTGCCGGACGAACGGCGCGAGGAGACGGCGACGGGCGGGGCGAAGCGCGGGTCGCTCGCGGTGGTGGCGGGCAACGGGCTCCTGATGGTGCTGCTGGCGGGATCGGCGCTGCTGCAGTCGGGCCATGCCATGCTGCACGGGTTCGCCAGCCTCTACTGGAGTTCGCTCGGCTTCTCCGGCAACCAGATCGGCATATTGTGGGCGACCGGCGTGCTCGGTGAGATCGTGCTGTTCGCGATGTCGGGTCCGGTGCTGGCGCGAATCGGGCCGCGCGGGCTGCTGGCGATCGGGGTGGTCGGCGCGGTGGCGCGCTGGTCGGTGTTCCCGTTCGTCGGGCCGTCGTTCGGCCTGTGGCTGGTGGTGCAGAGCCTGCACGCGGCGAGCTTCGCCGCGGTCCATCTCGGCATGATCCACGTCGTCACCCACACGGTCGCCGAGGAGCAGGCGGCGACGGCGCAGGGGGTGATGGTGTCGGTCAACGGCTCGGCGATGGCGGTGGCGACGCTTCTCTCTGGGCCGCTCTATCGCGCCTACGGCGGGCACGCCTTCCTGGCGATGGCGGTGATCGCGGCGGCCGGCGGGGTCATCCTGGCGGTGGTGACGCGGCGGGGGCTGCCGCGCGCGGCGTGACGCTCGGGGCTCAACCCCACAGCGCCGCCTCCGCGGGGTGGACGATCGAGCCGTCGTAGCGCAGGCCGGGGACGCGGTCGCGGGCCAGCAGCAGCGGGCCGTCGAGGTCGACGAAGTCGGCGCCCTGCGCGAGCAGGAGCGCAGGCGCCATGGCCAGCGAGGTGCCGACCATGCAGCCGACCATCACCCGATAGCGCAGGCGGCGGGCGAGACGCAGGGTGGCGATCGCCTCGGTGAGGCCGCCGGTCTTGTCGAGCTTGATGTTGACGGCGCCGTAGCGGTCGCGCAGGGCCTCGAGATCGGCGGTGGTGTGCAGGCTCTCGTCGGCGCAGATGGCGATCGAGGCGTCGATGCCGCGCAGGGCGTCGTCGCGACCGGCGGGCAGGGGCTGCTCGATCAGCTCGACCCCGGCCTCGCGGCAGGCGGCGAGGTTGTCGAGGAGCGTCGCCTCGGTCCAGGCCTCGTTGGCGTCGACGACGAGGCGGGCGTCGGGGGCGCCCTCGCGCACGGCGGCGATGCGCTCGGGATCGCCGTCACCGCCGAGCTTGACCTTGAGCAGCGGGCGGGCGGCGGCGGCGCGGGCGGCGGCGAACATCGCCTCGGGGTCGCCGAGCGACAGGGTGTAGGCGGTGACCAGCGGCTCGGGTTCGAGCAGGCCGGCGCTGATGCGGGCGGGGATGCCGCTGCGCTTGGCCTCGTAGTCCCACAGGGCGCAGTCGAGGGCGTTGCGGGCGGCGCCGGGCGGGATCAGGCGGGCGAGGCGACAGCGGTCGAAGCCCGGTTCGGCGACGACGTCGGCCATGGCCTCGATCGCGGCGACCACGCCTTCGACGGTCTCGCCGTAGCGGGCGTAGGGCACGCATTCGCCGCGCCCGGCGGCGCGACCGTCGCTCACGGTGGCGGTGACCACCACCGCCTCGGTGCGGCTGCCGCGCGAGATGGTGAAGGCCCCGGCCAGGGGGAAGCGTTCGACCGCGACCGTGAGCGCCAGGGTCATTTCGACGCCCCCGCGGGGAAGAGTTCGATCAGGCGATCGACGATCGGGGCCACGCCGAAGCGGACGGGATCGGAGGCGGGCAGGTCGTGGAAGGCGGCGGCCTCGTCGCAGACGCGGCGGGCCTCGTCCTGCGACAGGTGCTCGGTGTTGATCGCGATGCCCACGGGTCGGATCGCCGGATTGGTCAGGCGGCCCATGGCGACGGTGGCGTCGATCACCTCGCGGATGGTCGGCAGCGGGTGGGCGACGCCGCGCATGTGGGTGCGGGTCGGTTCGTGGCAGACGACGAAGGCGTCGGCCTGGGCGCCGTGCAGCAGCCCGAGCGAGACGCCGGCGAAGCTCGGATGGAACAGCGAGCCCTGGCCTTCGACCACGTCCCAATGGGCGGGATCGGCGGCGGGGGCGAGCCATTCGACCGCGCCGGAGATGAAGTCGGCGACGACGGCGTCGATGGCGGCGCCGCGCCCGGAGATGAACACGCCGGTCTGGCCGGTGGCGCGGAAGTCGGCTTCGAGGCCGCGCGCGCGCATCTCCTTCTCCAGTGCGAGGGCGGTGTACTTCTTGCCGACCGAGCAGTCGGTGCCGACGGTGAGCAGGCGCAGGCCGGGGCGCTTCGTGCCCTTGCCGGTCGGGAAGCGCTCGGAGGTGTGACGGACGTCGTGCAGGCGACGGCCGTTGCGGCGGGCGGCCTCGGCGATCGCCGGGATCGAGGCGAGGCGGACGTGGAGGCCGGTGGCGACGTCGAGACCGGCGTCGAGAGCGGCGACGATCGAGGCGACCCAGTGCTCGGGCAGGACGCCGCCGGCATTGGCGACGCCGACCACGAGGGTCTTCGCGCCGGCGGCGACCGCCTCGGCGGCGCCCATGTCGGGGACGCGGGCGTCGGCGCGGCAGCCGGGCAGGCGCAACTGGCCGAGACACCAGTCGGGACGCCAATCGACGATGCCGAGGGCGGTCTTGGCGGCGAGCTGGTCGGCGACGTCGCCGAGGAAGAGCAGGTAGGGCCTGGCGATTTCCATACGACACATCTCCGGCGAAGGGGGCGGGGCCGTCGCCTCCTCGCAACAGGGACCCCTGAAAACACCCTCGCGCCCTTGTGGGGGACGGGGTGGGACTGCACACTCGTTCGGCCGATTCATACGAGCCTCACGGGGCCCCTCACAAGTGTTCCGTCGCGACAGGCGGACATGCACGGACGGGGGAGCGGGAGGCGGGGCGGGCGAGCATCGTCGCCGGTCGGGAGAGAGCATGAGTTCCGCGCCGGATTTTTCCCTGTGGACACCCAAGGCGCCGGGCTGGACCCTCGATCCGCTCGAGCACGGGGCACGGTTGCGCCTCTCGGGCGACTGGACCATCCGCACGGCGGGCGAGATCGAGGGCCGGGTCGACGAGCTGAAGAAGGCGCTGGCCTCGGCGGTGGCGATCTCGGGCGTGTCGATGGAGATCGACTTCGCCGGGGTCGGGCTGATCGACACGGCGGGCGCGCTGGTGGTGGCGCGGATCGTGTCGACGCTGCCGCCGGACCGACTCAGGATCATCGGGGCGAGCGAGACGCAGCTGGTGCTGCTCGAGGCGGTGACGGTGGCCGACGAGCCCGAGCCGCCGGCCGAGCCGAAACCGAAGCCGCTCATCGCCTTCCTCACCGATCTGGGGCGCTACGGGTTGGCGCTGCGCGCAGAGGCGATCGCGGTACTGCAGCTGCTCGGCGGCGCGGCGCGGGTGGTGGCGGCGGTGGTGGTGCGGCCGAGCCGGATCCGATTCGTGCCCTTCGTCCATCAGCTCCAGCGCACCGCGCTCGACGCGGCGCCGATCATCGTGCTGATGAGCTTCCTGATCGGGGCGATCATCGCCCAGCAGGGGGCGTTCTACTTCCGCCGCTTCGGCGCCGACCTCTACGTGGTCGACATGGTGGGCGTGCTCACCTTGCGCGAGATCGCGGTGCTGCTGACCGCGATCATGGTGGCGGGCCGTTCGGGCAGCGCCTTCACCGCCGAGCTCGGCTCGATGAAGATGCGCGAGGAGATCGACGCGCTGAAGGTGATCGGGCTCGATCCGGTCGAGATGCTGGTGGTGCCGCGTCTGGCGGCGCTGATGCTCGCGCTGCCGATCCTGACGTTTCTCGCCGATCTCGCCGCGATCTTCGGGGCGGCGATCGTGTGCAACGTCTACGGCGACATTCCGACCGAGACCTTCCTGCACCGGCTCAAGGCGGCGGTCGGCATCAACACCTTCATGGTCGGCCTCGCCAAGGCGCCGTTCATGGCGCTGATCATCGGGCTGGTCGCCTCGATGGAGGGGTTGCAGGTCAAGGGCTCGGCCGAGTCGCTCGGCGAACAGACGACGCTGTCGGTGGTGAAGTCGATCTTCATGGTGATCGTGGTCGACGGCATCTTCGCCATGTTCTACGCCGCGGTGGGGGTGTGACATGGGAGGATGCGCCGAACGCACCGGGGCGGAGCAGCCGATCATCCGATGTCGCGGCATCACCGTCGGCTTCGGCGAGAAGCTGATCCTCGAGAACCTCGATCTCGACGTCCAGCGCGGCGAGATCCTCGGCTTCGTCGGTGGATCGGGCACGGGCAAGTCGGTGCTGATGCGCACCATTCTCGGGCTCAACGAGCGGCGGGCGGGGACGGTGGAGGTGTTCGGCCACGACCTCGACACGGTCGATCAGGCGACGCGCACCGGCATCGAACGGTGCTGGGGGGTGCTGTTCCAGCACGGGGCGCTGTTCTCCTCGCTCACGGTCAAGCAGAACGTCCAGGTGCCGATGCGCGAGCACATGAAGCTGTCGGCGGGGCTGATGGACGATCTGGCGCGGCTGAAGATCTCGATGGTCGGCCTGCCGGCGGACGCGGCCGACAAGTTTCCCTCCGAGCTCTCGGGTGGCATGATCAAGCGGGCGAGCCTGGCGCGCGCGCTCGCGCTCGATCCGGCGATCGTGTTCCTCGACGAGCCGACCTCGGGACTCGACCCGATCGGGGCGGGCGATTTCGACGAGTTGATCGCCAAACTGCGCGATACTCTGGGATTGACGGTGTTCATGGTCACCCACGACCTCGACAGTCTGCGGACGGTGTGCGACCGAATAGCGGTCCTGGGGAATCGTCGGGTTCTCGTCAGCGGCCCGATGTCGACCATGCTGACCTTCGACCATCCGTGGGTGAAGGCCTATTTCCGCGGCGCTCGCGCCCACGCCGTGCTCGGATGAGAGGGAGGAGATGGAGACCCGCGCCAACCTCGTGACCGTCGGTCTGTTCGTGCTGGCCGTGATCGCCGCGGGCTTCGCCTCGGCGTTCTGGCTGCTGCGCGGCGGCGATTCGGCGCAGCGAGGAGCGATCACCGTGGTGTTCCCCGGTTCGGTCTCCGGCCTCGTCACCGGCGCCAACGTCACCTTCAACGGCATCAAGGTCGGCGAGGTGGCGAAGCTCTCGTTCGCGCCCAACGATCCGTCGCAGGTGGTGGCGCGGGTCAACGTCGACGCGTCGACGCCGATCAAGGTCGACAGCCATGTCTCGCTCGGCTACCAGGGCCTGACCGGCGTGTCGTTCGTGCAGATCTGGGGCGGGTCGAGCGCGGCCAAGGCGATCTTCGAGAGCGAGGACAACGACCGGGTGATGTTGGCCGAGCGCTCCTCGGTGCAGGACATCATGGAAGGGATGCAGCGGGTGCTGGCGCGGGTCGACACCGCGGTCGGCACCATCGACCAGCTGGTTCGCGACAACGCCAAATCGGTCGAGACGACCATCCGCAACGCCGAGACCTTCTCCAACTCGCTCGCCAAGAACGCCGACGGGGTCGAGAAGTTCATGGCCTCGGTGTCGAAGGCGGGCGAGGTGCTGGCCAAGGTGTCGGACAAGATCGAGACGCTGGTGGTCGACGTCGACGAGCTGGTGAAGTCGGTCGACAAGACCAAGGTCGGCTCGGTGGTCGATCACGCCGAGACCACGATGGCCCGTCTCGACGAGGCCTCCAAGCGGCTCGACGGCATCCTCGCCAAGATCGACGGGCTGGCCGGGTCGGACGACGGCAAGGGGCTGTTCGCCAAGGCGGGCGCGTTCCTCGACGAGGCGACGGCGACGACGAAGTCGATCCGCGCCACCGCCGAGACGTTCCAGGCCAAGGCCGATTCGATCGCCGCCGGGCTCGAGCGCTTCACCGGCGCGGGGCTGCGCGATCTGCGCGACTTCGTCTCGGACGGGCGCAGGACGCTGGGCTCGATCGATCGGGCGGTGACCAACATCGATCGCGATCCCAAGCGCTTGATCTTCGGCGGGCCCGGCGGCAACGTGCCGGAGTATTCGGGGACGCGGCGATGACGGCGACGGGCGGCAGATTCGACGGGATGCGGCGCGCGGTCTCGCGCGCGGGTCTCGTCGCGGCGGTGGGCGCGGCGCTCGCCGGGTGCTCGGCGCTCGGCGGCTCGACGCCGCTCGACACCTACGATCTCACGCGGGCGAGCGCGACCTCGGCGCCGCGCGGGCGGACGCTCCAGGTGCTGGTGCCGGAGCCGGTCACCGACCGGGCGCTCGACACCGACCGCATCGTGGTCAGGCGCGGGGCGACGGAGATCGCCTATTTCTCCGGGGCGCAGTGGGCGGATCGGCTGCCGCGTCTCGTGCAGTCGCGGCTGGTCGACGCGCTGGAGTGCTCGGGGCGGTTCCGCGCGGCGGGGCGGCCGGGGCAGGGGTTGGCGATCGATCGCCAGCTGGTGGCGGAGATCCGCGCCTTCGATTATCTCGCCGAGAGCGGGCGGGTCGAGGTGGTGCTGTCGGTCAAGACCATGGACGACCGCACCGGCCGGGTGATCGCCACGCGGCTGTTCCGGGCCGAGGAGCCGGTGGCGGGCGACAGCGCGCGGGCGGCGGTGACGGCCTTCGACGCGGCGACGGCGCGGCTGTTCGCCGAGATCGTCGGCTGGGCCGGGTGAGGGCTCTCGCGCGATCGTGATCGGCGCGCGATGTAACATTTCTCCACTTCCCGACGTAGTCTCGTCGTGATCCCACGAGGAGGACGACATGCGGACGCGGTGGCGCAGCGACATTTCCGAAAACGACGTCACGCCGGAGAGCGTGTTCCTGACCCGGCGACGGTTGATCGGCGCGGGGCTCGGCGGCATCGCGGCCGGGCTTCTCGGCGGCGCGGCGCGGGCGGAGGAGGCGATCGCGCAGCCGCTCGGCGCGGTGGCCAATCCGGCCTTCGCGCCGGCGGATGCGCTCACGGCCGAGACGGCGGCGGGGTCCTACAACAACTTCACCGAGTTCGGCTCGGGCAAGACGATCCAGGCGGCGTCGCGCAAGCTGAAGACCTCGCCGTGGCGGATCCGGGTCGACGGGGCGTGCGAGAGGCCGTTCGAGCTCGATCTCGACGATCTCCTCAAGAAGGTCGAGCTGGAGGAGCGGATCTACCGCCATCGCTGCGTCGAGACGTGGTCGATGGTGGTGCCGTGGACCGGCTTTCCGCTCGCCCGGCTCGTGGAGATGGCCGGGCCGACGGCGGAGGCGAAGTATCTCAGGGTCGAGAGCTTCATGGACCCGAAGGTGGCGGCGGGGCAGGGCTCGCCCGCCTATCCGTGGCCCTATGTCGAGGGGCTGGAGCTGGCCGAAGCGAGGAACGACCTCGCCTTCGTCGCGGTCGGGATCTACGGCAAGGCGATGCCGACCCAGCACGGGGCGCCGCTCCGGCTGGTTCTGCCGTGGAAGTACGGGTTCAAGTCGGCCAAGTCGCTGGTGCGGTTCTCGTTCGTGGCCAAGCGGCCGGTGAGCTTCTGGGAGGAGCTGCAGCCGGACGAATACGGCTTCTTCGCCAACGTGAACCCCAAGGTGGCGCACGTGCGCTGGAGCCAGGCGAACGAGCGCCGCCTCGGCACCAACGAGCGGCTGCCGACGCGGCTCTACAACGGCTACGAGGCCGAGGTCGCCGGGCTCTACAAGGGCCGCGAGAAGGAGCGGATCTGGTATTGAGGCTGACCGGCGGCGATCGATCCGGCGCGCGCCTCACATCCCTTTCGGTGCGAAGATCACGTCGTAGTCGCGAAAGGCGAGGGGAATGGAATCCTCGCGTTCGTCGGGAACGTTGTAGGGCGCGCCGTGCGGCAGCCAGGGGCCGATCCAATGCCAGTTGTTCAGGCGGACATGGCGCGGCGACGGCGCAGGGGCTCCGCCCTCGGCGTCCTCGGCGGCGAGCGCCTCCAGGATCGCCCAGGCCGCCGCCGCGGCCTCGCGGCGGTGGAGCCGGCTGGCGTAGGGCGATGGAATCGTCTCGGGGACTCCGTGGAACTCCTCGTAGTTCAGCCCCCACACCGCATTGTCGCGTGGATGCCAGGACTTCCGGAGGTCGAAGAACGGCAGCACCATGGTCGACTCCGTCACGAGCGGAACCCACAGATACGGCGTCTTCCAAGCCGGCTTGATCCCCGCCGAACTCAGGTCGGCGGTGGCGGCGAACTCGACGACGGCGTGGGCCTTCGGGATGCGGAGGAGAAACCAATCGCGTCTGCGTCGATCGATCCGCGCCGTCTCGGCGTCGGTTCCCACCACCAGATCGTTCGCCCCGGCGGTCGGCTCGGCGGACCTCGGCACGACGCCCCATCGCTTGCACAGGCGCTCCAGCGGGGTGCGCAGATCCGTCCTCGGGGCAAAGGGCGCACAGACGCAATGCGGGTCGGCCATCAGATCCGGCGGAAAAGTGCCGGCGGCGCGGGCGAGGGTGTCGCTCCAGGCGCCGTCGAACCAGCCGCCGTGCAGGGTCAGCCGCCCCGGCCCGTCGCCGACCGTCCGCGCCGACGGCCAGATCCGAAAGGCCTCGATCGCCGCGTCGTCGATCCGGCACCACGCCCCGTAGGCGATCGGCGCGTCGGGTGCCACGAGCAGCCGCGCCTCGGTGCCGGGTGCGGCCACCGGCGGCGGCAGGAGCGGCATCAGTCGATGGTCGACGACGACCCGGTCGCGGCTCGCGCTCCATCCCACCGCCAGGGCGGCGCGGAAGTCGTCGTCGAAATAGTCGAAGCGCCACCAGTCGAGCCCGTCGCCGTGCAGCGCGCGGGCCGCCGCCAGCGCCTCGCCGTCGAGCGGTGCGTCGCGCCAGATCGACTGACCGAAGACGTCGTCCTCCATCATCTCGATCGCGTCGACGCGCTGCCACGTCCACCACCCCATGCGCATCTCGCTCACGGCGCGCCTTTCAAGGCCGAACCGACGGCCCGCTCAGTAGGTCCAGCGTTCGGCCTTGGAGATGAGGAAGTCGCGGAACACCTTGACGCGGGCGGTGTTGCGCATCTCCTCGGGGTAGACGAAGTAGCAGTCGAAGGCGGGCACGTCGGCCTCGGGGATCAGCTGCACCAGATCCGAATTGGCGTCGATCAGGTAGTCGGGCAGGAGCGCGATGCCGATGCCGCGCTGGACCGCGCGCTTGATGGCGATCACCGAATTGATCTTCAGGCAGGGGCGGCGCGGGGCGTTGAGCGGACGACCGGCGTTCTCCAGCCAGTTCATGTCGCGCAGATAGACCGGGGCCGACGAGCCGAAGGTGATGATGCGGTGATTGTCGAGTTCCTCGATCGATTCCGGGTTGCCGTGGCGCTTGAGATAGGCCGAGGAGGCGTAGAGGTGGTAGTGGATCGAGAACAGCTTGCGCTGGATCAGATCCGGCTGCACCGGCTGGCGCACGCGCAGCGCCACGTCGGCCTCGCGCATGGCGAGGTCGAGTTCCTGATCGTCTAGGATCAGCTCGAGTTCGACGTCGGGGTAGGTCTCGACGAACTCGTGGATGCGCGAGGTCAGCCACGAGGTGCCGAAGCCGACGGTCGTCGTGACGCGCAGCGTGCCGGTCGGTTTCTCGCGGGTCTCGACCAGACGGGAGCGGGCCTGTTCGAGCTTGAGCATCACCTCGCGGGCGGTGCGGAACAGCAGTTCGCCCTGTTCGGTGAGGATCAGGCCGCGCGCATGGCGATGGAACAGCGGCACGCCGAGATCCTGTTCGAGCGCGCCGACCTGACGGCTGACCGCCGATTGGCTCATCTCCAGGAACTCACCGGCGTGGGTGAAGGAACCGGCGTCGGCGGCGGCGTGGAAGATCCGCAGTTTGTCCCAATCCAAGAGACTTCCCCCCTCGTCGCTTTCGTTCCGCCTCCGCGCGCCCGTCCGCGCCGAGGTCGGTGATGATCAACCGGCGTGACCGGCCAGATACTTTTCCGCTTCGAGCGCGGCCATGCAACCCATGCCGGCGGCGGTGACGGCCTGCCGATAGACGTCGTCGGCGACGTCGCCGGCGGCGAAGACGCCCGGAACCGAGGTGCGGGTGGTGCCCGGCTCGACCCACAGATAGCCCGAGGGCTTGAGCTTCAACTGACCTTCGATCAATTCGACCGCCGGCTTGTGACCGATGGCCACGAACAGGCCGTCGCAGGCGAGATCGCGGGTGGCCCCGGTGACGGTGTCCTTCAGGCGCACGCCGGTGAGCGAGGGGGGCACGCCTTCGGTGCCGAGGACCTCGTCGACGGCGGCGTTCCAGATCACCTCGATCTTGGGATGGGCGAACAGACGGTTCTGCAGCACCTTCTCGGCGCGGAAGCCGTCGCGGCGGTGGACGACCGTGACCTTGGAGGCGTGATTGGTGAGGTAGAGCGCCTCTTCGACGGCCGAATTGCCGCCGCCGACCACCACGACCTCCTTGCCGCGATAGAAGAAGCCGTCGCAGGTGGCGCAGGCGGAGACGCCGAAGCCGCGGAACTTCTCCTCCGAGGGGATGCCGAGCCACTTGGCCTGGGCACCGGTGGCGAAGATCAGCACGTCGCAGGTCCACTCGTCGCCGCCGTCGAGGGCGAGGACGAAGGGACGGACCGACAGATCGACCTTCGTGACGGTGTCGTAGAGCATCTTCGTGCCGCAGTGCTCGGCCTGAAGGCGCATCTGCTCGACCAGCCACGGGCCCTGGATCGGCTCGGCGAAGCCCGGATAGTTCTCGACCTCGGTCGTCACGGTGAGCTGGCCGCCGAGCTGGATGCCGGCGATCAGGACGGGCTCGAGCATGGCGCGGGCGGCGTAGATGGCGGCGGTGTAGCCGGCCGGGCCGGAGCCGACGACGAGAACGCGAGCGTGATTGCGGGCCATGGAACCTCTCAGCGGACGGACGGACGAGCACTCGTTCCCATATAGTCCAATCCGGGCCGCGATCCCAAGCCCCACGCGGAGAGAAACGACTTCCTCACAACCATTTACGATGCGCCCACATCCATTGGGCGGGGTGTTCGCGGATCCACGCCTCGAAGGCGGCGTGAACGGCGGTGGTGGCGGCGAGGACGTCGGCCTTCTCGTCGTCGGTCTTCGGCACCTCGACCCAGTGACCGTCCAGGCGGAACCGGGCGCCGCCGACGCGGGTGGCGCGGCCGACGAACAGCGGCAGGCCGAGACGGCGGGCGAGGGTGGCGGGGAAGGGGTTGCCTCCGGCGAGGCGACCGAAGAAGGGCACCGGGATCGCCAGATGATCGTGGAGATCGCCGAGGACGGCGAGAGTGGCGCCGCCGCGCGCCAGGGTGCGCAGCTTGATGCCGGTCCAGCGGTCGAGCGGCAGCAGGCCGGCGGCGTAGAGGGAGCGGCGGCGGTCGAGCAGCCAGGTCTCGGCGGCGGGATTGCGCAGCGGCTTGTAGACGGCGACGAGATCGAGACCGGCGCGGCGCAGCGGCTCGGCCACCACTTCCCAATTGCCGTAGTGGAGCGAGACGAACACGGCGCCGCCGCGGGCCTGCTCGAGCTGGGCGGCGGAGGTGTCGTAGGCGATGCGCTCCGGCTCGGCGAGGAGCTGCGGCAGAAGGATGGTCTCGGCGGCGGTGCGGCCGAGGTTCTCCCACATGTCGCCGAGGATGCGGCGGCGTTCCTCGGCGCTCTTCTCGGGGAAGGCGGCGGCGAGGTGGGCGTCGGCGCGGGCGTGGCGCTTGTTGAAGGGGGCGAACACGCGCCAGGCCAGGCCCATCAGCCGGGACGAGGCGTCGATGCCGAGGAGGCGCAGGAGCCAACTCACCGCGACCAGGGCGAGGAACTGCAGGCGATAGGAGACGCGGCGGCGCGTCTCGGCCCAGTTCACTCGCTCGGGAGGGGGAGGGGTCATGTCGGCGGTGCTCTTCGGGCGAGGCGCGCCGGAGGCGGCGCGGCGATCGACTGGTCGGGTTCTTAGCGAAAGGGGTCGGGGACGGCAACCTCGACGAGGCCGGGCGCGGCGACCCGGTTTCGGGTGGACCCGGGTTCGTGTGGACCTGGGGCCGGGCTTGATCTAGACAGAAGGCGCGCCGAGGACCCAGGATTTCGAACGAGGGCGGAAGACCATGATCGTGGTGACGGGCGGAGCCGGGATGATCGGCTCCAATCTGGTGATGGCGCTCAACGCCGAGGGCCGCGACGACATTCTGGTGGTCGACGACCTCACCGACGGCACCAAGTTCGTCAATCTGGTCGAGGCGCGCATCGCCGACTACACCGACAAGGACGACTTCCTCGCCCGCATCCTCGCCGACGAGGACATGGGCATCGAGGTGATCTTCCACCAGGGCGCCTGTTCCGCCACCACCGAGTGGAACGGCAAGTACGTGATGAGCGTCAACTACGACTACTCGAAGGCGCTCTTCCTCTACTGCCGCAAGCGGCGCATTCCCTTCCTCTACGCCTCCTCGGCGGCGGTCTACGGCGGCGGCTCGGTGTTCCGCGAGGAGGTCGAGTTCGAGGCGCCGCTCAACGTCTACGGCTGGTCGAAGAAGCTGTTCGACGACTGGGTCAGGCGCAACCGCCGCGACGACGATCCGCCGGTCGTGGGTCTGCGCTACTTCAACGTCTACGGGCCGCGCGAGGGCCACAAGGGCGCGATGGCCTCGGTCGCCTTCCATCTGTTCAATCAGGTGAGGCGCGGCGAGAACCCCAAGCTGTTCGGGGCGTGGGAGGGCTACGGGCCGGGCGAGCAGAGCCGCGACTTCGTCCACGTCGAGGACGTCGCCGCCGTCAATCTGTGGGCCTGGCACGCGGGCGTCAGCGGCATCTTCAACTGCGGCACCGGCCGCTCGCAGCCGTTCCGCACGGTGGCCGAAGGCGTGATCGACGGGCTCGGCAAGGGCGAGATCGAATACGTCGACTTCCCCGACCATCTCAAGGGCCGCTACCAGAGCTTCACCCGGGCCGACGTGTCGAAGTTGCGCGGCGCCGGTTACAACGGGGACTTCCGCGACGTCGAGACCGGGGTTCGGGAGTACGTCGCATGGCTCACCGCGCGATCCTCGTGATCGGCCCGCGCTGGGTCGGCGACATGGTCATGGCCCAGTGCCTGTTCAAGGCGCTGAAGGCGGCGGAACCGGACGTGCCGATCGACGTGGTGGCCCCGGCCTGGGCGACGCCGTTGCTCGACCGCATGCCCGAGGTCAGGGGGCGGATCGAGGCGCCGTTCAGGCCGAAGGCGTTCGGGCTCGCCGAGCGGTGGCGGCTGGGGCGGGCGCTCGCCGGGCGCTACGACACCGCCTACGTGCTGCCGGGGTCGTGGAAGTCGGCGCTGGTGCCGTTGTTCGCGGGCGTGGCGCGGCGGATCGGCTATCGCAAGGAGATGCGCTACGGCCTGCTCAACCGTATGCCCGCGCTGCCGAAGGCGCTGAAGCGCAAGACCGCCGACACCTATTTCCGCCTCGCCGAGATCGACGGGCCGCGGCCCGATCCGGCGCTGACGGTCGACGAGGCCAATCGGACGCGGCTTCTCGCCGAGCACGGGCTGAGCGCGGGCGGCTACGTGGTGTTCATGCCCGGCGCGGAGTTCGGTCCGGCCAAGCGCTGGCCGTCGCGGCACTATGCGGCGGTCGCCTGGGCGCGGATCGCGGCGGGCGAGAAGGTGGTGCTGCTCGGCAGTCCCAAGGACGCCGAGGTGGGGGCGGAGATCTCGGCGCTGGCGCCGGGGGTGATCGACCTCACCGGCAAGACCCGGCTCGAGGACGCGATCGATCTCATCTCGGGCGCGCGGTTCGCGGTGTGCAACGACAGCGGGCTGATGCACGTCGCCGCCGCCGTCGGCACGCCGCTGGTCGCGGTCTACGGCTCGACCTCGGCCGAGAACACCCCGCCGTTGTCGGCGCGGGCGGAGATCGTGTCGCTGCGGGTGGAGTGCTCACCGTGCCACCAGAAGGTCTGTCCGAAGGGCCATCTCGACTGCCTCGAGAGGCTCGAGCCGGCGCTGGTGGAGGCGGCGGCGCGACGCGTGACGGGCGGGACGCCATGAGGGTTCTGCTGGTCAAGACGTCGTCGATGGGCGACGTCGTCCACGTGATGCCGGCGATCACCGACGCGCTCGCCGCGCGGCCGGGGCTGTCGTTCGACTGGCTGGTGGAAGAGGGGTTCGTCGACGTGGCGCGGCTGCATCCGGGCGTCGCGCGGGTGATCCCGGTGGCGACGCGGCGGTGGCGCAAGGCGCCGCTGGCGGCGGCGACGCGAGGCGAGATCGCGGCCCTCAAGGCCGATCTGCGCCGGGCCGACTACGATCTGGTGCTCGACGCGCAGGGGCTGGTGAAGAGCGCGATGCTGGCGCGGCTGCCCGGGCGGCCGATCGCCGGATACGACGGGGCGAGCATTCGCGAGGGGCTGGCGACGTTCTTCTATCACCGCCGCCACCGGGTGGCGTGGGCGGCGCATGCGATCGACCGCAACCGACTGCTGTTCGGGGCGGTGTTCGGCTACCGGCCGGATCTCGATCGGGTCGACTACGGGCTCGCGGTGCCGGGCGGCGGCGGCCGGTCGGTGATGCTGCTGCACGGGACCTCGTGGCCCTCGAAACGGTGGGCGACCGGGGCGTGGATCGATCTCGCTCGGGCGTTGGCCGATCGCGGTTACGCGCCGATGCTGACCTTCGCCTCGGACGAGGAGGAGGCGGTGGCGCGGGCGGTGGCGGCGGGAGAGCCGCGCACGGTGGTGATCCCGAAGGCGCGGCTCGCGGTGATCGCCGAGGCGATCGGCGCGGCGGCGGCGGTGGTGGGCACCGACACCGGGCTCACCCATCTCGCCGTCGCCTACGATCGGCCGACGGTGGCGGTCTTCCTGTCGACGGCGCCGGATCTGACCGGGCCGAAGGGCGCGCGCGTCGAAGTCCTCACCGCGACGCGCGACTGCGCGCCGTGTCGCAGGAAGGTCTGTGCGCTGGTCGCGGCGGGCGAGGACGCGCCGTGCGGGGCGACGATTTCGGTCGAGGCGGTGGTGGCGCGGCTCGACGCGCTCGCGGCGACGGCGGGGCGTTGACAACGCCGATCGGCCGGTGTTGGTCGAACCACGAAACCGCGGGGGCGTCCCCGCGCCCGCCCGTTCGGAGAGCCTCGCCGACATGGCCGTCAAATATCCCGTCTTCGAGCCGCGCCCGGACACACTCGATCCGGCCGACAAACAGCACATCCGGCTGAGCGTGGTGATCCACTACTACTTCGACCAGTCGTCGCCGCAGACGCTGATCGATCTCCTGCGCCGCTACGAGAGCTTCGCGCCCGATCTCCTCGACGTGATTCAGTTCGTGGTGGTCGACGACGGCTCGCCGCTGGTGTTCGAGATCCCCGAGTTCGATCTCAATCTGCACTGGCTCCGGATCACAGAGAACATTCGCTGGAACCAGGGCGGGGCGCGAAACCTCGCGGTGGTCCACGCCAAGTCCGACAAGATCGTGATGTCGGACCTCGATCACGAGTTCCCGGAGGCGACGCTGCGCGCGCTGGTGAAGCGGGGCAATCCGGGGCGGACGATCTACAAGTTCCGCCGCTTCAATCCGATGAAGAACATCAACAGGGGGCCTCACCCCAACATCTTCTTCCTGTCTCGTGCGAGATTCCTGCGCCTCTACGGTTACGACGAGGAGTTCGGCGGTGAGTACGGCTATGAAGACCTGCGCTTCTGCAAGTGGCACAAGTATCACGGAACGTGGTTCCGCACTCTGCCGAAGAGCATCTTGTGCATCATGCGCAAGGACGTCGATCTCGAGAAGAGCTACCACTCGCTGACCCGCGACCTGACGCGCAATCACGAGCTCGACGTGCGCAAGCACAACGAGGTGCTGCACTGGGGCGAGGAGGCCGGACACAGCCGAATGTTCCTGCAGTTCCCGTTCGAGACGGTGAGGGTGCGGCACCGCTCCAACCGCGGCGTGCCGCGACCGCGCCGGCGGTGGTTCAAGCACTTCTGGTGGCTGCGCACGGTGCTGGGCACGCATACCTGAGCGGGGGATGGGCATGTCCGAGGCCGGGGCGAGGATCTCCGCCGTTCTGATCACGCGCGACGAGGCGGCCGATCTGCCCGATTGCCTCGCCTCGCTCGCCTTCTGCGACGAGATCGTGGTGGTCGACGGCGGCTCGACCGACGCCACCGTGGCGATCGCGGAAGCGGCGGGCGCGCGGGTGGTGTCGGCGCCGGACTGGCCGGGGTTCGGGTTGCAGAAGCAGCGCGCGCTCGATCTCGCCACCGGCGACTGGGTGCTGTCGATCGACGCCGACGAGCGGGTGCCCGACGCGCTCGCCGCCGAGATCCGGCGGGCGATCGGGCGCGGCGACGTCGACGGGTTCCGCCTCAATCGGCGCTCGACCTTTCTCGGCCGGTTCCTGCTGCACGGGGGGTGGTATCCCGACCGGATCGTGCGGCTGGGGCGGCGCGGGCGGGCGCGGTTCACGCCGGACGTCGTGCACGAGCGACTGGAGGTCGACGGGGCGATCGGCGATCTCGACGCCGATCTCGTCCATCACTCCTATCGTTCGATCTCGGAGGTGCTGGAGAAGCAGCGGCGCTATGCGCTCGCTTCGGCGGAGATCCGGCGCGCGCGGGGCAAGCGCGGCGGGCTGGGGCGGGCGCTCTCACGCTCGGCCTTCGCCTTCGTGCGCCACTACCTGATCAAGCGCGGCTTTCTCGACGGGGCGCACGGGTTCGTGGCGGCGGTGGCCAAGGCGCAGGAGACGTTCTGGCGGTGGCTGGCGGTCGGCTGGGAGGACGGCGCATGAGGCTCGCCATCGTGCGCAAGCGCTTCAACCCGTTCGGCGGGGCGGAGCGTTTCATCACCACGGCCGCCGGGGCGCTGATCGCGCGCGGGGTCGAGGTGACGGTGGTGACCGAGGCGTGGGAGGGCGGCGAGGTCGCCGGACTCGGACGGCTGATGCTGCCGAAGAGCCGGGGCATGCTGCGGCATCGGCGGCTGGCGCGGTTCCAGCGGGCGGCGGAGGCGGCGGTCGGCGCGGGCGGGTTCGATCTCGTCCAGGCGCACGAGCGCATGCTCGGGGCCGATCTCTTTCGCGCCGGCGACGGCGTGCATACCGCCTGGGTCGAACGGCTGGCGGCGGAGCGCGGAACGATCGGCGCGGGGCTCCTGCGGCTCGATCCGATGCATCGACTGATCATCGCCACCGAACGGGCCATGGCGGCGGACGAGGGGCTCACCTTCGTCGCCAATTCGCGGCTGGTGGCGCGCGAGATCGCCGATCTGCTCGGCGTGCCGGGGCGGCGTATCCGGGTGATCGAGAACGGGGTCGATCTCGCCCGGTTCCGTCCGGCCTCGGCGGAGGAGCGGGCGGCGGCGCGGGCCGCGCTCGGGCTCGAGGGCGAGGCGCCGGTCGTCGCCTTCGTCGGCTCCGGGTTCGAGCGCAAGGGGGCGTTTCAACTGGTCGAGGCGCTGGCCCAGAGCGCGGCGCGCGAGTTCCGGGCGGTGATCGCCGGGCACGACCGTCGTCTGCCGCAGCTGCGGGCGCGGGTGGCGAAGCTCGGGCTGGAGCGGCGGGTTATCGTCACCGGCGGCATCGGCGACGTGCGGCCGGTGCTGGCGGCGGCGGACCTGCTGGCGCTGCCCACGCTCTACGATCCGATGCCCAACGCGGCGCTCGAGGCGATCGCCTGCGGGCTGCCGGTGGCGACCTGCGTCGGCGCGGGGGTGGCGGAGGCGATCGAGGCGAGCGGGGCGGGCGTGGTGACGAGCCGGGCGCCGGAGGACATCGCGGCCGGGCTCGCACGCATCGCGCGCGATCGGGCGGGCATGGGCGCGGCGGCGACGGCGCTTCGGACGCGCTTCGATCTCGACACGGCGACGAGGGCGTGGCAGTCGCTCTACGAGGAACTGGTGTGAGACGGCGAACGGGGGCGATACGATGAAGCGGATGCTGGAACGATTGGGGCTGCGCAAGCGGCGCCCCGACGATCTGGTGCAGTTGGTGCCGGAAATCGATCCTGCGGCGGCAGCGCTGATCCGGGCGGTCGCGCCCTACACCATGAGCGGTCCGGAGCGGATCTGGTCGCTGATCTCCTCGGTGCGGCACGTGGTGCGAGCCGGCATTCCCGGCGAGGTGATCGAGTGCGGCGTGTGGCGGGGCGGCAATCTGATCGTGGCGGCGGAGGTGCTGCGCGCGCTCGGGGAGCGGCGCGTGATCCGGGGATACGACACGTTCGCGGGGATGAGCGAGCCGACCGTCGAAGACGTCAGCTTCACCGGAGGGGTGGCCGCGTCGCGGTGGTCGCAGACGGTGAAGGACGATCATTCGGAGTGGTCCTATTCGCCGATCGAGGAGGTGAGCGCCAACGTCGCCCGTTTCGTGCCGGACACCGACGTGCGACTGATCAAGGGCAAGTGCGAGGAGACGTTGAAGGTCGAGGAGAATCTGCCCGAGACCGTCGCCGTGCTCCGCCTCGATACCGATTGGTACGAATCGACCCTGGTCGAGCTCGAGGTGCTGTGGCCGCGCCTCAGCCCCGGTGGCATTCTCATCGTCGACGACTACGGGCATTGGGGCGGATCACGCAAAGCGGTCGACGAGTACTTCGCCGGTCGACCGGTGTTCCTGTCGCGGGTCGACTATACGGCTCGTCTGGTGATCAAGAGCTGAGTTCGGCGCGAGGGGAAAGTCATGGGGTTTCGAGATCTGAAGGCCAGACTTCTGCCGCTGATGGCGCGACTCGCGGGGCGGCGGTTGTCGATCGGTGCGCGCACGCGCATCGCCTCGACCGCGCGCATTCATCCCGGCGACGGTGAGATCGTCATCGGGAAGAGCTGCGAGATCCAGACCGGCGCGCTGATCTATGCCTACGACGGTTACGTGCGGATCGGCGACAACGTCTCGGTGCAGCCCTATTCGATCCTGTTCGGCGGGGGCGGGCTGACCATCGGCAACGACGTTCGCATCGCCTGCCACGTCACCATCATTCCGGCCAACCATCGCTTCGAGGATCGGGATCGACCGATCCGCACCCAGGGCATGGTTCCGGGACCGATCGTGATCGAGGACGACGTGTGGATCGGCGCGGGCGTGCGGGTGACGGCAGGGGTGCGGATCGCGCGGGGATGCGTGATCGCGGCCAATGCGGTGGTGACGCGCGACACCGAGCCGTTCGGCGTCTATGGCGGTGTGCCGGCGCGCCGAATCAAGGAACGATGACGTCGGAGGGACGATCTGGGACATGCGTAAGTGCGCGGATACGTTGGAATCGGAGCTGACGCCGGGTGAGCTGGCGGCGCTGACCGATCTGCTGAGGGGGGCCGGGCTGACCGGGCGTCATCTCGAGATCGGCACGGCGGCGGGCGGTACGCTCAAGGAAATGATGGCGGCCTATCCGGCCGGGACGCGGCCGCCGTTCGTCGCCATCGATCCGATGACCTATTTCGAGGATCAGCCGAACGTGGTGCGGGTCAATCTCGCCTCGCGCGGCATCGACGCGAGCGAGGTCGACTTCCGCGTCGCCTACTCCTGGCCGGAATACGCCAAGGCGGCGGCGAGGGGCGAGCGCTATCAGTTCATGCTGATCGACGGCGACCACAGCGCGCGCGGGGTGATCCACGATCTGGTGTGGACGCGGCTGCTCGACGTCGGCGGCTACGTCTGTCTGCACGACGTGGCGCCGCTCTATACGGGCGTGATGTGGGCGGTGAAGCGCTTCCTCGCCTCGGTCGACAACTACGAGACCGTGGCCCACGTCGAGAAGCTGCTGATCCTGCGCAAGACGGGGCAAGCGAAGCGGCCGGAGGTGTCGGGCTTCCATCTGGCGACGTCGCATCTCGCCAATCTGCTGCTCAAGTGGCAGCGCAGCATCCAACGGCGGTTGGCCGGGCGCTGAGCGGCCCGAGGGGAGGGCGCTCGCGCGGGTTCGCCCCGCCCTCAGCCCTGGAAACGGCCGAGAACGGTGCGGTACATGCGCTCGAGCGAAAAGCGCTCGAGGACGCGGGCGCGACCGAGGGCGAGGTCGTCGGCACTCGGCGGGGCGTCGCGCATGGCGATCAGGCCCTGGAGCAGGGCGTCGGCGCTCTTGGGCTCGACCAGACGCACCGAGGCGAGACCGGCGGTGCATTCGGGGATGCCGCCGACCGGGCAGGACAGGATCGGCAGCTCGCTCGCCAGCGCCTGGAGAATCGCCTGGGGCACGCCCTCGTTGGCCCAGCTCGCCAGCACGAACTGATCGAAGGCGGCGAGCCAGGTCGGCACGTCGTCGCGGCGGCCGGCGAGGAGCACGCGCTCGCCGAGGCCGAGGGCGGCGATCCGGGCGCGCAGGTTCTCCTCCTGCGGGCCGTCGCCGACGATGACCAGACGGGCGTCCGGCTCGTCGAGGCGGGCGAAGGCGTCGATCAGGAACGAATGACCCTTCCACGAGCGCAGGGTGGCGACGGTGCCGATCAGGCGGCCGGTCGGGGCGAGGCCGAGCGCGGCGCGGGAGGCCGCCTTGTCGGCGGGGGCGTAGAGATCGGTGTCGATGCCGGTCGGCACCGAGGCGATGCGATCGCGGGCGACGAAGCCGTCGACGGTCAGCTGCTCGACGATCATCTCGCCGGTGGTCATGACGAAGTCGCAGCCGCGGTTGTAGATCCAGCGCGAGCCGAGGTTGCGCGGCACGGCGGCGGAGATGTGGCGGGTGCGCACGACGCGTGGGCGGGGCGCGAGGCCGATGCGGGCGAGCGCGACCATCCAGCCGTCGACCGAGGAGTGCGGATTGACCACGTCGGGGCGCCAGTCGCGCAGGAAGGCGCGCACCGCCCGCATCGAGGAGAGCGACTTGCGCTTCAGGTCGATCGCGGTGGCGGGGACGCCGAAGCGGGGCGCGGCGGCGAGGATCTCCGAATCGGCGTTGGCGAGGAGATGGACGTCGTGGCCGTGCGCGAGGAAGACTCGCGCCTCGGTGAGGATGCGGATCTCCTGACCGCCCCAGCCGCACGAGGCTTCGGTGTGCAGAATGCGCAAGGGGGCGGTCCTTCCGAGGGCGATCAGGCGTAGCGGACGGCGATGACCTCGTAGGAGCGGGCGCCGCCGGGGGCCATCACCTCCACGGTGTCGCCGATGTCCTTGCCGATCAGGGCGCGGGCGATGGGCGAGGAGATCGAGATCCGCCCCTGCTTCACGTCGGCCTCCATGTCGCCGACGATCTGGTACTTCTTCTCCTCCTCGGTGTCCTCGTCGATGAGGGTCACCGTGGCGCCGAACTTGATCTTCGTGCCGGTCAGCTTGGCCACGTCGATGATCTCGGCGCGGCTGAGCTTGTCCTCGAGTTCCGCGATGCGGCCCTCGTTGTGGCTCTGCGCCTCCTTGGCGGAATGATATTCGGCGTTCTCCGAAAGGTCGCCGTGGGCGCGCGCTTCCGAGATCGCCTGGATGATGCGCGGGCGCTCGACCTGCTGACGATGCTTCAGCTCGGTCTCGAGAGCGGCATGGCCGCCCGCGGTCATCGGAATCTTCTCCATGGGTCTCGACCCTTCCTCACCCGTCCGGTCTCGGCCGGATTCAATCGAAATACCTTCACACGGTCCCGTTCGATCGCCACGGGGCCGTGCAACTTCGTCCTGATGGCCCGAAGGGTCTCGCCGGTGGGGCGAGCCTCGGGGCCGATGTCCCGCCGCCGATCCCCGGACCGGCGGCGTCGTATCTCGTCCGAACCCGAAGGGTCAGGCGTCCTCTCGGAAATAGTCCTGGAGCGGGCGAACCTTCAGTTCACCGCTGGCGTAGGCGACGATCGCTTCCGCAGCGGCAATCGCTCCGGCAAGGGTCGTATAGTACGGCACTTTGTGCAAGAGGGCGGCGCGACGGAGCGAGCGGCTGTCGGCCAGCGCCTGGGCGCCCTCGGTGGTGTTGATCACCAGCTGCACGCCGCCGTTCTTGATGGCGTCGACGATGTGCGGACGGCCTTCGAGCACCTTGTTGATCTTCGAGGCGGGGACGCCCTGCTCGGAGAGGTAGCGTTGAGTGCCGGAGGTGGCGATCACCCTCATGCCGAGATCGACCAGGGCGCGGATCGACGGCAGGATGCGCTCCTTGTCGCCGTCGCGCACCGAGAGGAACACGGTGCCCTCGGTCGGCACGCGGGTGCCGGAGCCGAGCTGCGACTTGGCGAAGGCGATGGCGTAGTCGGTGTCGAGGCCGATGACCTCGCCGGTCGACTTCATCTCCGGGCCCAGAACCGTGTCGACGCCGGGGAAGCGGGCGAAGGGGAACACCGCCTCCTTCACCGCGATGTGCTTCAGGTTCTTCTTCTTCAGGCCGAAGGAGGCGAGGCTCTCGCCGGCCATGACGCGGGAGGCGATCTTGGCGACCGGCTCGCCGATGGTCTTGGCGACGAAGGGCACCGTGCGGCTGGCGCGCGGATTGACCTCGAGGATGTAGACCACGTCGTCCTTGACGGCGTACTGGACGTTCATCAGGCCGCCGACGTCGAGCGCGAGCGCCAGCGCCCTGGTCTGGCGCTCGATCTCGGCCACCACCTCTGGTTTCAGCGAGTGGGTCGGCAGCGAGCAGGCGCTGTCGCCCGAGTGGATGCCGGCCTCCTCGATGTGTTCCATGATGCCGGCGATGTAGACGTCCCTGCCGTCGGCGAGGGCGTCGACGTCGACCTCGATGGCGCCCGACAGATAGCGATCGAACAGGAGCGGCGACTTGCCGAGCACCATGTTGATCTGGCCGGTCTTGTCGTTGGGATAGCGCGCCTTGACGTCGGCGGGGACCATGCCGGGCAGGGTGCCGTTGAGGTAGGCGTCGAAGCCGACCTCGTCGCGCACGATCTCCATGGCGCGGCCGCCGAGCACGTAGGACGGGCGCACCACCAGCGGGAAGCCGAGGCTCTCGGCGACGATGCGGGCCTGCTCGATCGAGTAGGCGATGCCGTTCTCGGGCTGGCGCAGGCCGAGCTTGTCGAGCAGGCGCTTGAAGCGGTCGCGGTCCTCGGCGAGGTCGATGGCGTCGGGCGAGGTGCCGAGGATCGGGATCCCGGCCTTCTCCAGCGCCTCGGCGAGCTTGAGCGGGGTCTGGCCGCCGAACTGGACGATGACGCCCTTGAGCGTCCCGGCCTGTTTCTCGGTCTCGAGGATCTCCAGCACGTCCTCCGCCGTCAGCGGCTCGAAGTAGAGCCGGTCGGAGGTGTCGTAGTCGGTCGAGACGGTCTCTGGGTTGCAGTTGACCATGATGGTCTCGTAGCCGGCGTCCGAGAGGGCGAAGGCGGCGTGACAGCAGCAGTAGTCGAACTCGATGCCCTGGCCGATGCGGTTGGGGCCGCCGCCGAGGATGACGACCTTGGTCGCCTCGGTGGGACGCGCCTCGTCGGCGACACGGCCGGCGAAGGGGGTCTCGTAGGTCGAGTACATGTAGGCGGTCGGCGCGGCGAACTCGGCGGCGCAGGTGTCGATGCGCTTGAACACCGGACGGACGTCGAGCGAGCGGCGCAGCGCCTTGACGTCGGCTTCGGCGAGGCCGGCGAGTTCGGCCAGACGCGCGTCGGAGAAGCCCATGCCCTTGAGCATGCGCAGGCTACCGGCGGTCTTGGGCAGGCCGTGGGCGCGGACCTTGGCCTCGGCCTCGACGATCTCGCGGATCTGCTCGAGGAACCAGGGGTCGATCTTGCACGAGGCGTGGATCTGCTCGTCGGTGACGCCGACGCGCATGGCCTGGGCGACGTAGCGCAGACGATCGGGGGTCGGCGTGCCGAGGGCGGCGCGCACGGCGTTCTTGTCGTCGCCCTG
>JBEOKB010000005.1:0-1560 GCA_040275425.1 Siculibacillus sp.
CTTAGACCGGCGCTCGGGTCGCCGTTCGCGTCGCCGTGATCTCACGATCTCCGCCGGCTTCGTCACGTTCTCCTCGCATCCGTTCCGTTCCTCCACCCCTTCTCAGCGACGCCGAACCCTCCGCACGGTGGTCGATTCCCCTCCGTCGGCCAGAGGTCGAACCCGGCCGCGCCCGCCTCTCGTCTCGGAGATTGACGCGGATTCGCGCTTGACGCAAGCACAAAGCAAGAACATACTGTGGACATTCGGTGGATGGATCGAAAATGGAGAGCGAGATGAGCGACATGGTTCGTGGTCTGGCGCGGGATGCGGCCTCTTTCGGCGCGGTCGTTTCCTTCATGCTGATGATCGCCCTGTGGGGAGACGTCATCGGTCGGTTGACTCATTGAAGGGAACAAAAAGTAAACAGACGTGTCTCCGCAACGGGCACGTGTCGCCCTCGGTGGCGGAGCGCCGCCCCCGACGCTCGCGGGGATACCGGGGAGAACCGCTTGCGCTCCGGCGCGACGATTGATGTGGCGAGGGTGGATCTCCACAGTGCCGGGCGCACGACGAGGGCGCGTGCGAGTCGGCGGACCAACGGCGGATACGGGTCATGGGCACCGAGAGCGGCGGACACGGCGGCGGGGAGACGCGGACGAGCGTCGGCTTCGTTCATCTGCGCACCCATTCGGCCTATTCGTTGCTCGAGGGTGCGCTGCCGCTCGGACGCCTCCTAGACCTCGCCAAGGCCGATCATCAGCCCGCCCTCGGGCTCACCGACACCGGCAACCTGTTCGGGGCGCTCGAGTTCTCCGAGAAGGCGACCGACAAGGGCATCCAGCCGATCCTCGGCTGCCAGATCGCCCTCGACTTCCTCGACCGCGCCGCCGAGGCCGGCCGCCGTCCCGTGATGCACGAGGCGCTGCCACGCGTGGTCGTGCTGGCGGCGAGCGAGCGGGGGTGGGAGAACCTCGTCCGCCTCGTCTCGCGCTCCTTCCTCGGCACCGAGGGCGCCGAGCCTCCGCACGTGGAGATCGACGATCTCGCCGAATTCGCCGACGGCCTGATCCTCTTGACCGGCGGCTTCGGCGGCCCGGTCGATCGGGCGATCCTCGACGGCCGCCCCGATCTCGCCCGTCGCCGGCTGGAGCGCTTGGCCGAGATCTTCGCCGATCGCCTCTATGTCGAGGTGCAGCGCCACGGCATGGACGAGGAACGGCGGGTCGAAGCCCCGCTGCTCGACCTCGCCTACGAGCTCGAGCTGCCGATCGTCGCCACCAACGAGCCCTTCTTCGCCGTTCGCGACGACTTCGAGGCCCACGACGCCCTCATCGCCATCGCCGAGGGCCGGGTGGTGACCGAGGAGGACCGCCGCCGCCTGACGCCGGAGCACTGGTTCAAGACCCGCGCCGAAATGGTCGCGCTGTTCGCCGACCTCCCCGAGGCGCTCGACGCGACCGTCGAGATCGCCCGGCGCTGTCACTATCGCACCGTCAAGCGCAAGCCGCTGCTGCCGCGCTTCACCGGCTCGGGCGCCGATGCGGAGGCGGCCGAGGCGGCGGAACTGCGGGCGCAGGC
>JBEOKB010000006.1:0-12053 GCA_040275425.1 Siculibacillus sp.
TTCTTCGGTGGGGCGACCGGACGTGGCACGGGCGGGAGTTCGGAAGGCGAGGGCAGCGGGGTCTCGGCGAGCGGGACCGGTTCGGGTGGAGGCTCGGGCGCGGGCTCCTCGGGGGGCGGGGCGGCCTCGGCGCGCGAGGCTTCGCTCGGCAGGAGCTCCGGCGTCGGCTCGGGGCTCGGTTCGGGCTCGGAGACGACGGCGATCTCGATCGGGCCGCTGCCGGGGGCGACCTCCTCGCTCGCTCTCAGAAGGAACGCCCCGGCATGAGCGGCGAGCACGACGGCGATCGCGACCGGGCGCAGCCAACCGGGGCGCAACGCGACCTCGCTCACGGGCTCGACTCCGCGGCCGGCGCGGCCGAGGCGACGGCGGGAGCGGGGGAGGGGCGCGACACCAGGGCGATGCGGGTGAGGCCGTCGGCTGCGAGGAGATCGATCACGCCGACGACGTCGCCGTAGGGGGCGTCGCGGTCGCCGCGAACGTGGATCGCGCGATCGGCTCGGCCGTCGAGCCGCGCCTTGACGGCGGCGGCGAGGTCTTCGCGCGCCACCGGGTCCCGACCGACGGCGAGGGCCCCGTCGCGGCCGACGTTGACGACGACCGGTTCGGCCGGGGGCAGGGGCCGGGCGGTCGAGGCCTGGGGCAGATCGACCTTCAGGCCCGCCGCCAACATCGGCGCGGTGATCATGAACACCACCAGCAGCACCAGCATCACGTCGACGAGCGGGGTCACGTTGATGTCGGCGAGCGGGCGATGGCGGAGCGGGCGTGAGGAACCGCGACCGAGCGGGGTCATGACGTCGACCCTCCGGTTTCGACCAGATCGACGGCGCGCGCCTCGATCGCGTCGGCGAGATCGGCGGCGACGGCGCCGAAGGCGGCGCCGAGGCGGGTGTAGCCGACGGAGGCGGGAATGGCGGCGGCGAGGCCCCAGGCGGTGGCCGCCAGCGCCTCGGCGATGCCGGGGGCGACGACTGCGAGGCTGGTGTCCTTGGCCGAGGCGATGCCGGCGAAGGCGACCATGATGCCCCAGACGGTGCCGAACAGGCCGACGAAGGGCGCGACCGAGGCGATCACCGCGAGATCGGGCAGGCGGCCCTCGGCGCGGGCGAGGACGGCGCGGGCGGCGCGGCTCATGGTCTCGGCGAGGCGGTGGCGCTTCTCGCCGGTGGATTCGGCCGGCAGAGTGCGGGCGACGGCCGCCTCTCCCGCCGCGAACACGGCGGCGAAGAGGCCGTCGCTCCCACCCGCCGCGCCGAGGCCCCGGCGCAGGCGACGCAGCGCGAAGGCCGCCTCGAGGATCAGCACCCAGCACCACACCGAGGCGAGGCCGAGCAGGATCATCACGGTTCGGCCGACGAGACCGGCGCTCTCGAACAGGCCGAGAGGGGTGAGGGAGATCGTTTCCACGAGCGAGGCTCCGTGAGGATGGAGGGAGCGACGTCGGTCTCCGCGCCACGGGGGGCGCGCGCGAAGACCGACGCCGACGGTCGAGGCGAAGGGGGGCGATCCTTCGCCCGTCCGATCGATCAGAACCGCGCCGACGCGCCGAGCCAGAACGAGCGCCCGGGGCCGGCGACGCCGTTCACGGTGCGGGTGGCGGAGGGGGCGGGATTGGTCTTGAAGTCGGTCCAATCGACGCCGCCGAGCGGCAGCAGGTATTTCTGGTCGAGCACGTTGTCGACGCCGACGTCGACGCGGACGTTGCTCCACTCGTAGCCGCTCTTCCAGTTGAGGAGGGCGTAGCCGGGGGTGCGCAGCTCGTTGCGATCGGCGTCCACCGCCGTCTTGGCGGCGACCATCTGCAGCTCGAGCCGGTTCGACCAGCCGCCGAGGCGGTGATCGAGGCCGACGCGGGTCTCGAACGGCATGATCCGATAGAGATCACCACCGTCGAGATTGCGGCCGCGGGTGTAGGACATCCGCGCCGAGAGATCGAGCGAGCCCCAGTCGATCGAGCGGGCCACCTCGGTGCGGCCGGAGGCGTCGAAGCCCATGAGCAGCGCGTCGTGGTTGGCGAAGCGCAACAGCGCGAACTGCGGCTGGTTGGTCTGGAACATGCCCGGCTGGGCGGCGGTGCGATCGGCGTCGATGAAGTTCTCGACGTAGTTGATCCACGGGGTGACCTGAACCTCCCAGGCCTTGGCGGCGTCGTGGAAGCGGAAGGTGGCCGAGACGGTGTTGGCGACCTCCGGCTTCAGGTCGATGTCGCCGACGTAGCCGTTGGCGTCACCGAACCACGAGATCATCGAGGCGGCCATGCCGCTGGTTGACCAGGCGTAGCGCTCGTAGAAGTTCGGCGAGCGGGTCTTGCGGGCATAGCCGAACTCGCCGTCGAAGGTGCCGCTCGGCTTCCAACGGGCGAGGGCGGTGACGTCGAAGTTCACGTCGGTCTTCAGGTGGCCGCGCCCGTTGAAGGCGGCGGCGTCGTCGGCGTAGTGCCACATGCAGGTCGGGGCGTTGGGATCGGGCACGCAGGCGGCGGGCATGGTCGAGTTGTAGCCCTTGACCGAACCGGCGTCGGTCCAGACCGTGTCGTTGCGCAGGCCGATCAGGGTCGACCACTCGTTCGTCCAGGAGCGCTCCCATTCCGCGAAGGTGCCGAGGCGGGTGCGGCGGCCGCCGTTGACGTTGACGTAGGTCTCGTTGCCCATGCCGGCGATCGTCGTCATGGTCGGACGCCACCACTCGTCGAGGGTGGTCAGGCGCAACTCGTTGCCGAAGGAGATCCGGTCGCGCGCCGACGGATCGACCGTCGCCTTCACCGACCAACCGGCGTCGTTGCCGACGGTGTTCATCGGCATGTTGCCGGACTTGTCGGCCATGAAGTTCATGTAGTGCTCGGTGTGCTGGGCGAAGGCGGTCGCCTCCAGCCGACCCCAGTCGAAGGCGCCCTCGAACTTGGCGTTGACGAAGTGGGCGCTGTTGCCGAGCAGGTCCATGCGGACGTTGGGGAAGCCCTGGAAGGGGATGTTCTGAATACCGGCGGAGAGCGTGAAAAGGCCGACCTCGAGGCGACGGGCGAGGGTCACGCCGTGGTTCAGCGCCACCCAGGCGCTCGACTTGACCAGCGCATCGCCGCCGGCGCGGTAGTTGCCCGCCCGCGACCACGAGCCGGTGTATTCGACGAACCAGTCGCGGTTCGCCACCGAGGCGGCGAGGGCGCCGCCGAGCGCGTTGCCGTTGGAGCGGGCGAAGGCGGAGACCCGGCCGTGCACGGCGAGGGCGTCGGTGGTGGAGAACAGCGGCGCCTTCGGCGAGACGATGATCGATCCGGCGATCGAATCGCCACCCTTCGACACCGGGGTGACACCGGAGAGCACCTCGACCTTCCCGATCGAATCGGGGTCGACGTAGGACAGCGCCGGATTCATGTGATTGCCGCAGGCCGAGGTGATGGCCATGCCCATGGTCAGCACGTTGACGCGATCGTCGGCGAGGCCGCGCATCACCGGCAGGCCGGAGACGCCGCCGCCGGTGGCGGTCTGCACGCCGGGAACGGCGGTCAACATCGTCGAGGTGTCGGGGGTGGCCACGCTCGCGCCGACGAGCGGGGCGCCGGTGAGGGTGAAGGCGGAGAGCGGCTGCGACGGGCCCCCTTCGGCCTCGGGCGCGGCGGTCGGCCGGTCGGCGGTGACGACCACCTCGGGCAGGGCGGGGGCGTCGGTCTTCTTCGGCGCGGCGAGGGCGGGCGTCGCCGCGAGAACGACGGCGAGCGAGAGGAGCGCGGTGCTCCCCATCAGACGAATACGGGTCATGGATGTCTTCCTGAAACGGCAAGGGCCGAGATCGGCGCGAACGGCCGAGATCGTGCGACGTCAGGGCTCGAGAGCCGTGATCGACGCGGGGCTCGTCGGGATCAGGAGAGAGCGGGCGGCGCGCGGCCGCGAATGTGGTCGAGCAGGCGCGGCGCGACGACCGCCTCGACGGTGACGCGCCAATCGGCGACACGGGCGGTCGTGGTCGGACCGAACGAGACGGCGACGTCGGGCGGCGGGGCGAGGCCACCGGCGGCGGTGATCTGGCACAGGCCGCAGGCGTCGCCGTGATGGAGAGCGGAGGGGTCGGTGCCGTCGTGAAGGCCCGAGCCGTCCTCGTCCTGGGCGCAGACGACGGCGCCGGCGAGGGGATCGAACGTCGCTCGCAGCATGGCCGCGCTCGACCCCACCGGAGCGAAGATCTGAACGATCAGCGCCAGTGCGATCAGAATCCGAGCCATGGTGTCGCGCAGCGACTTCAACACGTCCTCCCGAAGCCTCTTCGGACCTCTCGTCGGTTCATTAACACGACGCGGCGGGGAAGACAGGTGGTGGAATCCACTATGCGAACGGCTCAGCGGGCGGCCTGCGTGAGGCCGAGGACATGGTCGGCGAGGGCGAGGGAGGCGGTGAGGCCGGGGGATTCGATGCCGTAGAGGTTCCACAGCCCGGCGACGCCGGTCTCGTCCGGACCCTGGACGACGAAGTCGGCCGCCGGGGCGGCGGGGCCGCCGATCTTGGGACGGATGCCGCAATAGGCCGGTTGCAGCGCGGCGTCGGGCAGTGCGGGCCAGTATCGGCGGATCGCGGCATAGAAGCGCTCGGAGCGGCGCGGATCGACGGCGTAGTCGATCGCCTCGATCCATTCGACGTCGGGGCCGAAGCGGACCTGGCCGCCGAGGTCGAGCGTGGCGTGGACGCCGAGGCCGCCCGGCTCGGGCACCGGATAGACCAGATGGCGGAACGGCGCGCGCACACCGGAGAGGGCGAAGTAGTTGCCCTTGGCCATGCGCGCGTCGGGCAGTGAGGCGGGTGCGACGCCGGTGACGCGGGCGGCCAGGGCGGGGGCCCACAGGCCGGCGGCGTTGATCACGGTGCGGGCGCGCAGTGTCGATGGATCGTCGCCGCCGACGTCGAGCTCGACGCCGCCGTCGATCGCCCGGCCACCGGTCACGGGGCTGCGCAGGGCCACCGCGCCGCCCGAGGCCTCGGTGTCGCCGAGCAGGGCGGTCATGTAGGCGTGGCCGTCGACGATGCCGGTCGAGGGCGAGAACAGCGCGCCGACGCACTCGACCTCGGGTTCGAGGCGGCGGGCCTCGGCGGCGTCGACGAGGCGCAGATCGTCGACGCCGTTGGCCTCGGCGGCGGCGCGGATGGCGTCGAGGGTGGCGAGCTGGGCGGGGTCGGTGGCGACGATCAGCTTGCCGATCGGGCGGGCCTCGAACCCCTTGGCGGCGGCGTAGGCGTAGAGCGCGCGGCGGCCGTCGACGCAGGCGCGGGCCTTCAGACTGCCCTTCGGATAGTAGAGCCCGGCGTGGATCACTTCGGAATTGCGGGCGCTGGTCTGGGTGCCGATCGCGCTCTCCGCCTCGAGGACGATCACCTCGCGACCCGCGAGGGCATGTGCCCGGGCGACGGCGAGGCCGATCACCCCGGCACCGACGACGGCGACATCGACTTCGTACATCCGGCGACCTCGCTTCGACCGTGGCGGTGGGACGTCCTCTTCTACGCCGCAACGGTCGCCGAGGCGAGACGGCGCGTCCGTCTCCTCCGGCCGGACCGCGCACGGGTCAATCGCCGTAGAGTGCGGCGGGGCAGGACTTCGGATCGACGAAATCGAGCGACAGCGGCGGGCACGGGCGCGTCGACGCCATCGTCCACGGCGCAGTCGCGCCGGAGACAGCGGGCGCGGCAGACGGCGGTGGGCAGGCGCTCGAGCCGGAAGGTTCGGTCGTCCTCGCCGGGGACGAGGCGTCGTTCGCTCGGGGGGCGATCGATGCGGGCACGATCGGGGAAGCGGACGAGGTCGAGACCGGGCGGATTCAGCGTGACGAGGAGGGCGCCGTCGCGGGCCACGACCTCGAGGGGGTACGTCGCGGCGTCGGGCGCATCCTCGTCGCGGAGGCAGCGCCGTCGACCTGCTCGACGAGAAGTTCCGCGGTCGCCTTGCCGCCCGCCAGTCGGTCGCCACCGGGATCGACGTAGTCGAGGCCGTCGGGCAGTTCGATGTGAGGGCGCGCGTCCCAGGGATCGGAGAGGTGGATCGCCTTCACCTTCTGGTTCGGATGCCTCGTCAGATGGGCGGCGTCGTAGGTGCGGCCCCAACAGGCGTTCTCGCCCTGGGAAAAGAAGGCGGCGAAGGGGGGGGCTCGGCCGAGCCGCCCGACGCCGACAGGGTCGCGACGAGCACGGCGGCGAGGGGGAGGCGACGGGAGCGCTTCATCGGCTTCTCCTCGGGCGGCGTCGGGGGCGCCGGGGCGAACGCGCCCGTACGACCGTCCGTCCATCGGGGCGCGGCCCTCCGAGGCGCTAGGAGAGGATCGCACATCCTCGCGGCGCCGGAAATCGAGTGCGATCGGTCGCCGCTCTCGACGAGGGAGAAGGCGTCCGGCTCAGCGGCGCCAGCCGCCGCCGGGGGGCTTTCGGCCCTTGCGATCGGCGAGGCTCTGCAGGCTCGGGTAGCGGCCGAGCTTCTTCTGCGGCGGGGGAGGGGGCGGCGGCGTCGGCTCCATCCGGAGCTTCTTCGTCTCCGGCCGCTCCATCAGATCGGGCGTGAGGGTGATCGGGCCGTCGTCCTTGCGCTCGGCGATGCGCACCAGCTGGGTCAGCACCACGGCGCAGCCCTTGAGGCGGTCGATCGCCTGCGGCCAGTCGCGGTTCAGCACGATCTTCTGATCGGGGCGGATCTTGGCGAGGCTGCCCTGCTCGGCGATCCAGCGCACGAGCCCGGCCGGGTTGGCGAATTCGCCGTGGCGGAAGCTCACCACCACGCCCTTCGGCCCGGCCTCGATCTTCTCGACGTGGGCACGGCGGCACAGCGCCTTGATGAAGACGATCTTGAGCAGGTGCTCGACCTCCTCCGGCAGCGGGCCGAAGCGGTCGATCAGCTCGGCGCCGAAGGCATCGATCTCCTCGATGCCGGCGAGATCGGCGAGGCGACGGTAGAGGCCGAGGCGCAGTGCCAGATCGCCGACGTATTCCTCCGGGATCAGAACCGGCGTGCCGACGGTGATCGAGGGCGACCACTTCTCGTCGGGCAGGGTGTCCTCGCCCGACTTCAGCGCGGCGACGGCCTCCTCCAGCATGTTCTGATAGAGCTCGTAGCCGACCTCCTTGATGTGGCCGGACTGCTCCTCGCCGATGAGATTGCCCGCGCCGCGCAGGTCGAGGTCGTGGCTGGCGAGCTGGAAGCCGGCGCCGAGCGTGTCGAGCGACTGCAGCACCTTGAGGCGCTTCTCGGCCTGCTGGGTCAGCTTCTTCTCGGCCGGGGTGGTGAAGAGCGCGTAGGCGCGCACCTTCGATCGGCCGACGCGGCCGCGCAGCTGATAGAGCTGGCCGAGGCCGAACATGTCGGCGCGGTGGACGATCAGCGTGTTGGCGGTGGGGATGTCGAGGCCGCTCTCGACGATGGTGGTGGAGAGCAGCACGTCGTACTTGCCCTCGTAGAAGGCGTTCATGACGTCCTCGAGGTCGGTCGCGGCCATCTGGCCGTGGGCGACGGCGACCTTGACCTCGGGCACCACCTTCTCGAGGAACTCCTTGCGCTCGACCAGATCGGACACGCGCGGCACGACGTAGAACGATTGGCCGCCGCGCCAGTGCTCGCGCATCAGCGCGTCGCGCACCACCAGCGGATCGAACGGCGAGACGAAGGTCCTGACCGCCATGCGGTCGACCGGCGGGGTGGCGATGATCGACAGTTCGCGCACGCCGGTCAGCGCCAGCTGGAGCGTGCGCGGGATCGGGGTGGCGGAGAGGGTCAGGACGTGGACGTCCGACTTCAGCTCCTTCAGCCGCTCCTTGTGCTTGACGCCGAAGTGCTGCTCCTCGTCGATGATGAGGAGGCCGAGATCCTTGAAGTCGATGCCCTTTGCGAGCAGCGCGTGGGTGCCGACGACGATGTCGAGGGTGCCCTCGGCCAGTTCCTTGCGCACCGCCGCCAGATCCTTGGTCGAGACGAGGCGCGAGGCCTGGGCGACGCGCAGCGGCAGGCCCTTGAAGCGCTCGGCGAAGGTGCGGAAATGCTGGCGCGCCAACAGCGTGGTCGGCACCACCACGGCGACCTGCCTGCCCGAGGCGGCGACGGCGAAGGCGGCGCGCAGCGCCACCTCGGTCTTGCCGAAGCCGACGTCGCCGCACACGAGACGATCCATCGGGCGGCCGGTGGCCAGATCGTCGAACACGGCATCGATGGTGGCGAGCTGGTCGTCGGTCTCCTCGTAGGGGAAACGGGCGCGGAACTCGTCGTAGAGCCCCTCGGGGGGCACGTAGCGCGGCGCCGACTTGAGCAGGCGGGCGGCGGCGGTGCGGATGAGCTGATCGGCGATCTCGCGGATCCGCTTCTTCATCCGCGCCTTGCGCGCGCCCCAGGCGACGCCGCCGAGGCGGTCGAGCTGGGCGTCGCTCTCGTCGGAGCCGTAGCGGGTGAGGAGTTCGATGTTCTCGACCGGCAGATAGAGCTTGTCGCCGCCGGCGTAGGTCAGCTCCAGGCAGTCGTGCGGGCTGCCCGCCGCCGTGATCGTCTTCAGCCCGGTGAAGCGGCCGATGCCGTGATCGACGTGGACGACCAGATCGCCCTCGGCCAGCCCCGCCACCTCGGTGAGGAAGGCGGTGCCCTTGGGGCGCTTGCGCTTGGCGCGGATCAGGCGGTCGCCGAGGATGTCCTGCTCGGCCACCACGGCGAGATCGTCGGTCTCGAACCCGGTCTCGAGACCCAGAACGGCGAGGGCGATCTCGCCCTTCTCCATCGTCCCGACCTCGGGGAAGGTGGCGATGCGGCGGGTGCGGGCGAGACCGTGGTCGTCGAGCACCTGCTTCAGGCGATCGAGCGCGCCGTCCGACCATGCCGCCAGCACCACCTTCTTCGGGCCGTTGCGCAGCTCGGCGAGATGGGCGGTGGCGGCATCGAAGACGTTGACGCCCTCGGTCGATCGTTCGGCGGCGAAGGATCGACCGACGCGACCGCCGAGATCGACCACGTCGAGGCGGTCGTCGGGCAGGGCGAAGGGCGAGAGACGGGCGGTCTTCAGATCCGCCAGGGCAGTTTTCCATTCACCCACCGTGAGATGCAGCTTCTCCGGCTCCAGCGGCTTGTAGGGCACGGTGCCGGGGGCGGTCTCGTCGAGGGCGTCGCGGCGGGCCTCGAAATGGTCGCGCACATCGGAGAGGCGCTCGGCGAAAGCGTCGTCGGCGTGGTCGTCGAGGACAATTCGTGCGCCGTCGCACCATTCGAAGATCGTCTCCAACCGATCGTGGAACAGCGGCAGCCAGTGTTCCATGCCGGCATAGCGGCGGCCGTCGGAAATCGCCTGATAGAGGGCGTCGTCGCGGGTGGTGGCGCCGAAGGCGGCGAGATAGTTGCGGCGGAAGCGCGAGACGACGTCGGGCGTCAGCGTCACTTCCGACATCGGCACCCACTCGAGGCGCTTCAGCTGGCCGGTGGTGCGCTGGGTCTCGGGGTCGAAGCGGCGGATCTGCTCCAGCTCGTCGCCGAAGAAGTCGAGGCGGACCGGGGTTTCGGAGCCGGGCGCGAAGAGATCGAGGATGCCGCCGCGCAGGGCGTATTCGCCGGTGTCGCGCACGGTGGCGGTGCGCTCGAAGCCGTTCGACTCCAGCCAGCGCACCAGATGGTTCATGTCGGCGCGAGTGCCGGACTGCGCGGCGAAGGTCTCGGCGGCGACGCTCGCGCGCGTCGGCAGGCGCTGGGCGGCGGCGTTGACGGTGGTCAGCACCACGATCGGCCTGCGGCGCTCGCGCGGGGCGGCGAGATGCGACAGCGTGGTCATGCGGCGCGCGGCGACGACCGAATTGGGCGAGACGCGGTCGTAGGGCCGGCAGTCCCACGACGGCAGCGACAGCACGTGGACGTCGGGGGCGAAGAAGGCGAGCGCGGCCTCCAGCCGGGCCATGCGCACGCCGTCGGCGGCGATCGCCAGCACGGCGGGGCGGCCGTCGCGCGCGCCGGCATCGCGGGCGAGATCGCCGACGACCAGACCCTCGGCGCCGTCGGGGACGCGCGCGAGCGTGACGTGGGAGCGATAGCGGAAGAGACCGGCGAGCTTCTTCAACGGACGATCCTCGACCTCGGAACGCGCAAACGCCCGCGCGGGTCTCCCACGCGGGTTCGAGCCGCCTTTAAACGGGATTCCGCGCCGTCTCGCCAGTCCTTTCGGGCGGGCGCGGCGCGGAGCAGATCGGCGTCGGGGGAGGGGCCGTCAGGCCTTGTCGGCGTGGGTGAAGGCGTGCATGGCGCGCCACACCGGTCGATCGTGGATCGGGTCGACCTCCTCGGTGCCGACGATCCAGGAGAACAGCTCGCGGTCGGAGACGTCGAGCAGGTGTTCGAAGTCGACCAGATCGGCCTCGGAGAGGTCGGCGATGTGGGCATCGGCGAAGCGACCCATGACGAAGTCCATCTCCTTGGTGCCGCGATGCCAGGCGCGGAACAGCGCCTTCTTGCGCCGGGGCTCGAGGCCGTCGCTGGTGATGCCGCTCATGTCGTGACCCTCGGGTGGACGTTTCGGGAGGTTCTAGCCGGGGCGGGGCGGCTTGTCATCGTCTCGATGGTCGATCGCGCCCGCGCGGCTGAAATGACGGGGAACGTCACCGTCCGGAGATTGCGGGGGACGAGGGGAGGGGGCATCATTCCGACGGGCGCGAGGGTCGGCCGCAGGGGTGGGCCGGGCGACCCCACACGAGGTGTTCGATGTCGCGCTCGCCGGTCCTCGCCGCCCTCGTCGTCACCGTGGTCGCGACCGCCGGGGCCGCGCGCGCCGCCGACGATGCCGAGCCCTACGCGGCGATCCCGGTGGAGGTCGGCAAGGCGATCGTGCCGACGCCGGATCTACTCGCCGCCGCCAAGGCGCTGCGCGAGGCGGCGGCGGCCAGGGACGTCGAGGCGGTGTTCGCGATGGTCGCCGACGAGGTGACGATCGCCTCGTCCGGCATCACCGTGGGTTCGAAGCGGAGCATCGCCAAGATCGGGCCGTTCGCCGACGGCAAGGAGGCGCTCTCCGAGATCGGCGGCCATTTCCAAGAGGGCGATCTGCTCGCCGGCGGGCGCAAGGTCGATCTCACCGCCGCTCACGTCGACAGCGCGCTCCGGGTGATCGTCTCCTCGATCGACGGGGCCGACTGGGGCCGAGACCCGTTGGTCAAGGGCGGGTTCTGCACCTATCGCGGCGCGCGCTGGAGCGCGGACGCGGGCGAGAAGGCGGGCGCTTCGGGCTCGCGCGGGTTCTACGTTCTCGGGCCCACCAAGGCGTTGAAGTCCTCGGCCAAGGGGGCGGCGACGGTGGCGACGCTGAAGCCGGGGTTCCTCTACGTCCACGGTTTCATGGACGGCCTCGCCGACGGCTGGTCGGCCGTGCGCCTGCCGACCGGCGGTGTCGGCGCGGTGCCGGAGAAGACGCTGAAGGACCCGGTGCCATGGGGCCTGTGCTTCCTGCCCAACGTCGACGGCGGCTGGCTGGTGAGCGCGTTCGCGTCGGCGTTGTTGTGAGGGCGGCTCGTAGGGTGCATTCGTGCAGCGAAATGCACCGGCGGCGGTCGTGGGAAAACGCTTACGCCCGACGCGAGGCCGATGGTGCAGCCCGCTTCGCTCGGTGCGCCTACGGGCGCGTCACGCCGCTCCCGCCCTCACTTCCCCTTCGCTTCGACCCAGTAGGCCTCCATCTCGTCGAGGGTCGCGTCCGCCGGGGTGCGGCCCTGGGCGGCGAGGCGGGATTCGATGTGGGCGAAGCGGCGGCGGAACTTGTCGTTGGTGCCGCGCAGCGCCTTCTCCGGGTCGATCGCCAGATGGCGGGCGAGATTCGCCACGGCGAACAGCACGTCGCCGAGCTCCTCCTCGCGGGCGGCGGCGCGGGCGTGTGCCTCCGGCGTGGCGGGCGCGGGCGGGGAGGGGGGCTCCGATTCCGGCGGGGAGGGGGCGTCGAGCTCGGCCTCCAGCTCGTCGATCTCCTCGCGGATCTTGGCGATCACGGCGCGCGGGTCGTTCCAGTCGAAGCCGACGGTGCCGGCGCGGGCCTGCAGCGCGACGGCGCGGGTCAGCGCCGGTTGGGCGAGGGCGACGCC
>JBEOKB010000007.1:0-15766 GCA_040275425.1 Siculibacillus sp.
GTGGGCGCGGGCTTGGCCAGCGAGATCTGACGCGGCGGCACGGCCGGAGCGGCCGGAGCGGCGGGCGTGGAGACGGCGGCGTTGTAGACCGGGATCAGCACGCGCTCGCCCGGCATCGGGCTGCGGGTCGGGGTATAGCCGTTGGCCTGCTGGATCGCGGTGACCGGCACGCCGTAGCGGCGCGACAGACCGTCGATGGTCTCGCCCTGCTGGAGGGTCACGTAGGACCCACCGGTGCCGGTCCAACCGCCCACGCCGGCGACGCGGGTCTCGCCGGTGTCGACCGGCGTCTCGGGCCGGACGGCAGCGGAGAGCGGCTGCGCCACGGTCTCGGCGTAGGGCCGATCGACGACGGCGGGCGGCGGCGACAGATCGCGACGATAGACCGAAGCCTCGCCGGGGCCGATCGAGCCGGTGGTGTCGACGTTCTGCCAACTGCGGTCGGCGGAACGGCGGGCGGCCGAGGGCGCGGCATAGGCATGCCCGCCGTAGGTGTCGCCGGTGGACCCGAGAATCTGACGCTGGTTCGGGGTCGATCCGGTATAGACCGGGTCGGAGCCGAAACGGCCGACATCGCTGGAGCAGCCTCCGATACCCGCCGCAAGAACGGCGATCATCGCAGCTCGGGACACGTTACTGGAGCGCAGACAGGGGATCGAGAGACGCATCGCAACACTCACGCCATCAAACGACGAAGACCGTCGATCAAGTGACCCCATTGAAAGCATCGTAACGTTGACGAAGGCTTAAGCGGGTGGAGAAAAACGCGGGCGAAACGAGCGCGCGGCCCCTCCCCTCGCCGCGCGCGACCGCGCGTTCACGGCGGTTTTCCGCCGCGATTTCGCTGCGCCGCGATCCGCCTTCGCGGTGGTGCGAGATGGTGAAGATCGCTTCGTCGAAGGGGCGAAAGCGTGGGGACGGCGCGGCGGAAACGTGAATCGCCCACAACGGGCGGACGCGCTCGGACGCCCGATGCACGCGCCTCACAGAGCGGCGGCGCGGCCGGGCACGAGAGCGACGCGGCGGGTGGGACAGACGGGCTCGACCTCGATGCCGCGATCGCGGCGGACGAAGCGGGTCAGGGCCTGCATCTCGCCGGGGCGGCCGATCGGCGCGACCAGGACACCCTGGGGGGCGAGCTGGTCGAGCAGGGTCTGCGGCACCGTCTCGACCGCGCCGTCGAGGACGATGCGGTGGAAGGGCGCGTTGCGCGGGAAGCCCTCGAGGCCGTCGTGGACCGAGGGGACGACGTTGCCGAGCTCGAGGGTGGCGAAGCGCTCGAGGGCGAGATCGGCGAGGGTGCGGTAGCGCTCGACGGTGTAGACCTTGGTGCACAGCGACGACAGGAGCGCGGTGCCGTAGCCGGAGCCGGTGCCGATCTCGAGGACGCGGTGCTCGGCGGCGATGTCGGCGGCCTGATAGGCGAGGCCCAGCGTCGAGGGGGCGTCGACGGTCTGGCCGCATTCGATCGGGACGGGGCGGTCCTCCAGCGCTTTGGCGTGCCAGGCGACGGCGACGAACAGGGAGCGCGGCAGCTCCTCGATGGCGGCGAGGATGCGGCGGTCGTGCAGGCCCTTGCTCGACAGCGACAGCACCAGACGGGCGAGCGCGGTGCGCTCGGTGTCGTCGACGGTCAGTTCCGCGCGGCGCAGAAGCGCCGCGAAGCGGCCCACCATGTGTCACGTCCTCCTTCGGCGCGAGCGGGGTGCGGGTGCGAGCGCGATCACGACGCGAAGGCGCGCGCGAGGCTCTCGTGGACGGCGCGATCGGTCAGATCGAGGCGCAGCGGCGTGATCGACACCGCGCCGCGGGCCAGCGCATCGAGGTCGGTTCCGACGACCGGCTCGGTGGTCTGGGGGCGATACTTGATCCAGAAATAGGGATTGCCGCGACCGTCGACGCGCGGATCGACGCCGATGGTGGCGTCGTTGCGCGCGCCCTGGGTGGTGACCTCGAAGCCGGTGACGGCGTCGGGCGCGCGGGCGGGGAAATTGACGTTGACCAGCGTGCCGGGGGCGAAGCCCGCTTCGATCAGGCGGGTCAGGACCGTGGGGGCGTGGGTCTCGGCGGTCGACCACTCGGGCTTCGCGTCGTCGACCCAGGCGTAGGCCTGCGACAGCGCCACCGAGGGAATGCCGAGGAGCGTGCCCTCCATCGCGGCGGCGATGGTGCCGGAATAGGTGACGTCGTCGGCGACGTTGGCGCCGCGATTGACGCCGGAGAGCACCAGATCGGGCTTGGCCGGCAGGACGTGGCGCACGCCCATGATGACGCAGTCGGTCGGCGTGCCGCGCACGGCGAAATGGCGCTCGGAGATCTTGCGCAGGCGCAGCGGGTCGGTCAGCGACAGGGAGTGGGCCTTGCCCGACTGGTCGGTCTCGGGGGCGACCACCCAGACGTCGTCGGTGAGGGTGCGAGCGATGTGCTCGAGCACGCGCAGGCCGGTGGCGTGAATGCCGTCGTCGTTGGTGATGAGGATTCGCATCGGGGATCTCCGGCGGAGATCCCGAGGTATCAGGCGCGCAATGCGCGGGCAAGCGCGGGTCGTCTCAGATCCACATCACCGGTTCGTCGTCCTCGGTCGCCGCCGCCCATTCGCGCAGCGCGCGCCACAGGGGACGGGAGAGGTGGATCGCCAGAACGGCGAGGACGAAGGCGGCGGTGAGCCAAGTCCAGACGCGGCGCTCGAAGATCGCCAGACGCTGCGAATCGTGGGTCAGGGCGGAGAGCCAGATCGCGGCGAGCGAGTGGCCGGCCGACCATACGCAGCCCACCAGGGCGGTCAGAACGGCGGCGGTGCGGGTGAGGAGTTCGGGCCTCGACATGCGTGCCCCCTCGTGGGTTCGGCGATCGGTCGCGGCGGCCCGGAAAGGCGGGCGGCGGGACGGACGGCCAGGGTTCAGTGGCAGCGCATCCACTCGCGGGCCTGACGCTGGGCCTCGGCGACCTCGGCGGAGGTCATCTCGCCGGCGATCTCCTGGCGATAGCGGATCGCCTCGCGGTTGCCGCGGGCGGCGGCGAGGTTGAACCACATGTGCGCGGCGATCATGTCGACGGCGCCGTTGCGGCCGACCGAGCGATCGATGCCCATCTGGAAGAACACGTCGGCGGCGACGGCCTGCGAGCCCATCCCGGCGATGTCGGCGGAGTTCATTTCGAAGCGAGCCATTTTCAAGTCCCCATCGTCTTCTGTTCGATCAGCACCGGCGCTCTACTTGGTCGCCTCGTGCTCTTGGGGAAATACTCGCGGTTTCGATTAAAACTCGCGTTAAATTCGATGATTAATCAAAGTGGAATAGAATCGAAATGAAAAGTATATTTCACGGACGATTCACCTTCGAGTCCGCGATTTCTCAATCGCATCAATGAACGTGACGTCGCGACAACGGAAACGCGGTAAGAATAGATTCACCGCGAATCCGTCGTCGTCGAAAAAGAGCTCGACTCGATTCGACGTCTCAGCGGGCGCGCTGGCCGAACAGCACCTTCTTGGCCTCGTCGTCGGTGGCGAGATCGAGGCGCAGGTCGGCGGCGAGGGCGAGGCCGCGCGCGACGGCGGGGCGGGCCACCATGCGGTCGAGCCAGGCGGAGAAGGCCGGGAACTCGGCCTTGTCGATGCCCTGGCGCTCCCACAGCTTGGCCCAACCGACGATGGCCATGTCGGCGATCGAGTAGTCGCCCGCCACGTAGTCGCGATCCTTCAGGCGCCTGTCGAGCACGCCGTAGAGACGATGGGTCTCGTTGCGGTAGCGATCGATGGCGTAGGGGATCTTCTCGGGCGCGTAGTGGGCGAAGTGGTGGTTCTGGCCGAGCATCGGGCCGAAGCCGCCCATCTGCCACATCAGCCACTGCTCGACCTCGACGCGGGCGCGTTCCTCGCTCGGGTAGAAGCGGCCGAACTTGCGGCCGAGGTAGAGCATGATCGCCCCGCTCTCGAACACCGAGATCGGCTCGCCGCCGGGGCCGTCGAGATCGACCAGCGCGGGCATCTTGTTGTTGGGCGAGATCTTCAGGAATTCGGGGTCGAACTGGGCGCCCTTGCCGATGTCGACCGGGATCACGTCGTAGGGCACGCCCAGCTCCTCGAGCAGGACGGCGATCTTCCAGCCGTTGGGGGTCGGCCAGTAGTAGAAGCGGAGCGCGGCGGGAGCGGTCATGGGGGCCTCCTGGGCGGACGGGGCGAGACGGGCGGGCCAGGGTCGGGAACGAGCCCGACCCGCCTCAGACGGGCGCCAGCAGCTTCGCCGGAGACGCCCAGCCGGGCAGCGCCTCGATGCGGGCGATCCAGGCGGAGATCGCCGGGCGGGCGGAGAGATCGAAGCCGGCGTCGGCGGCGTAGCCGACGGTGCCGTAGACGTCGACGTCGGCGATGGTGACGGCGCCGCCGACCAGCCAGTCACGGCCGGTCAGATGCGCCTCCAGGGTATCGAGCGCCTGGGCGCCGAACTGCTCGTAGTGGGCGACCACGGCCGGATCGAGCGGGCGGATGCCGAGGCGGGCGGTGCGGGCGCGATAGAGCGAGGAGGCGAGCCGGTCGAAGTCCCAGTACATCCAGGCGCGGATCTCGGCGCGATCAGCCTCGTCGATGGCGCCGAGGCGGCCGGTGACGGCGGCGACGTATTCGAGGATCGAGGCCGACTGGGCGAGCGAGCGGCCGCGGTGCTCGAGCACCGGCACCTGACCGAAGGGGTTCTTGGCGAGGAACTCGGGCGCCTTCTGCTCTCCGGCGCGCAGATCGACGAAGTGGAGGCACGGCGTCACCCCGCAGAGGGCCAGGACCAGCGCCACCTTGTAGGAAGGGCCGGACATCGGGTTCACGTGGATCAGCCAATCGGCGCCGTCGGTCGTCATGTGGTCGTCCCCTCGGAATCGTTCTCGCGCCGCCGCCTTCGCGGTTCGCGGCGCGACCTGGCCGAGACGATCACGATGCGGGCGGCGTGTCCACCGAGGCGTCGACGGCGGCGGCGTCACATCGACGTGAGGGCGTTCAAACGCGAGAACACCCCCGCGGGGTCAGCGCGGAGGTGCTCGGGGAAACCATCGGCGGATGCTCGCGCGGTGGCCTTTTCGCGGGTCAGTCGAAGGGTTTGGGCGGCATCGGCGGCGCCTCGTGCACCAGCAGGATGTCGATGCGGCGGTTGGCGGCGAGCATGGGCTCGTTGGGGAAGAGCGGATCGGTATCGGCCTTGCCGACCACCGAATCGAAGCGGTCCATCGGCACACCGTAGCCGGCGAGGATCTCCTCGACCGCGACGGCGCGACCGGCCGACAGGTCCCAGGGCGTGGGGCCGCGCCCGGCCCAGCGGGTGGCGCCGGCGGTATGACCCGTCACGCGGATGCGATGGGGCATGCGGGCGAGCGGCGGGGCGAGCTTGGCGAGGATCGAGCGGGTGAACTCGTAGGGCTGCTTGGCGCCTTCGGCGAACATCGAGCGGCCGTCCTGGTCGACGAGGCGGATGTTGAGGCCCTCGTCGGTCTCCTCGAACATCACGTGCTTCGACACTTCGGTGATCTCGGGCATGTCCTGGAGCGCCTGACGCAGCGAGGCGGCGGCGGTGAGGAACTGGCGCGGCTTCTCCTCGCGGGCCTGCTCGAAGTCGTGGGTGTTCGCCTCCGGGCCCTGCTTCTGGCGATTGTTCTTCGACACGGCCGAGGTCTCGGCGTCGAGCTTCTTCTCGACCGGCGAGGTGTCCTTCTGGAACTTGCGCACCGGCAGGCCGTCGCGCTCGATCATACCGGCGGTGCGGGGGATCGGCTGGACACCGAAGGCGTCCTTCAGCGAACCGGCGGCGTCGGCGAGCTTCTGCTTGTCCTGGTTGGCGGAGGCCAGCAGCATGACGAAGAACGCCATGAGCAGCGCCATCAGGTCGGCGAAGGTGATGACCCAGGCGCCACCGTGTCCGCCGCCGCCGCCGTGTCCCTTCTTCTTCGACATGACCTATCCCCGCCTCTCCGGCTCGAACTCAGGCCGCTTCCTGGAAGGCGGCGCGGTGCTTGTTGGGCAGGTAGGAGATCAGCATGTCGCGAATGACCGCCGGGCTCTTGTTCTCGCGGATCATCATCACGCCGTCGATGATCAGCGTGTAGTTGACGTTCTCTTCGATCGACTTCATCTGCAGCTTGTCGGCGATCGGCAGCGCCACGACGTTGGCCATGACCGCGCCGTAGAGGGTGGTCAGCAGCGCGACAGCCATACCGGGGCCGATCTTCTTCGGGTCGTCCATGTGGGCGAACATCGAGACGAGACCGATGATGGTGCCGACCATGCCCATGCCGGGCGCGGCGTTGCCCATGAAGTTGAACAGCTTGTTGGCGTCGTCGATGCGCTCGATGTGGAGGTCGCGTTCGCGCTCCAGCGTCTCGCGGATGACGTGGAGATCGAAGCCGTCGGCGATCATCCGCATGCCCTTGGCCAGAAACTCGTCCTCGATCTCCACCGCCTCGAGGCCGAGGGGGCCCTGCTTGCGGACGATGTCGGCGAGTTCGGCGATCTTTTCGATCATGTCGCGAGGGGCGACGTGATGATTGAAGGCGACGGTCTTGAGACCGGTCGACATGGCGGCCATGAAGCCGCCCATGGTGAAGCGGGCCATGGTGGTGGTGATGGCGCCGCCGATGACGACGTTGGTCGCCAGGAGGTCCATGAACATGGAGAGCTTGGAGCCCTCCATGAAGATGGCCATCACGAGAACGCCGAAGCCGCCGCCGATACCGATGAAGGTCGCAATGTCCATCGTCTACTCACTCACACGCAGCCACCCCGGACGAGGATCGGCTGAAAGCGAGTGTCGGCGATCAAAGGTAAGGAAGCGTTACCGAGGCGAAAGGCGCGTCAACCACGTTCCTCGAGGGTTCGGTATGGTTAACGACGGATGAAGCGATCTGGGCGATCAGACACGACGACGGCCGCGCTCGGGCGAGCGCGGCCGTCGATCGTTCGAACCGGAGCGGGCTCACTCCAGCCCGAGCTTGGCCTTCAGAATCTCGTTCACGGCCTGAGGGTTGGCCTTGCCGCCGGTCTGCTTCATGACCTGACCGACGAACCAGCCGGCCATGGTCGGCTTCGCCTTGATCTGCTCGACCTTGTCGGGGTTGGCGGCGATCACCGCGTCGACCGCCGCCTCGATGGCGCCGGTGTCGGTGACTTGGCGAAGGCCGCGCTTCTCCACCAGCTCCTTCGGGTCGCCGCCCTCGGTCCAGACGATCTCGAACAGGTCCTTGGCGATCTTGCCGGAGATGGTGCCGTCGAGGATGAGGTCGACCACGCCGCCGAGCTGGGCGGCGGAGACCGGGCTCGCCTCGATGCCCTTGCCCTCCTTGTTCAGGCGGCCGAACAGCTCGTTGATCACCCAGTTGGCGGCGATCTTGGCGTCGCGGCCCTTCGCCACCTCCTCGAAGAAGTCGGCGGAGGCGCGCTCGAGGGTGAGCACCATCGCGTCGTAGGGCGTGACGCCGTACTGGGCGATGAAGCGGGCCTTCTTGGCGTCGGGCAGTTCGGGCAGACGGGCCCTCAGGTCGTCGACGTAGGCCTGATCGAACTCGAGCGGCAGCAGGTCGGGATCGGGGAAGTAGCGGTAGTCGTGCGCCTCCTCCTTCGACCGCATCGAGCGGGTCTCGCCCTTGCCGGGGTCGAACAGGCGGGTCTCCTGCTTGATCACGCCGCCGTCCTCGAGGATGCCGATCTGGCGGCGGGCCTCGTAGTCGATGGCCTGACCGACGAAGCGGATCGAGTTGACGTTCTTGATCTCGCAGCGGGTGCCGAGCTCGCCGCCGGGCCTGCGCACCGAGACGTTGACGTCGGCGCGCATGTTGCCCTTGTCCATGTCGCCGTCGCAGGTGCCGAGGTAGCGCAGGATGGTGCGGAGCTTCGACAGATAGGCCTTGGCCTCGTCGCCGGAGCGCATGTCGGGCTTCGACACGATCTCCATCAGGGCGACGCCCGAACGGTTGAGGTCGACGAAAGTGTGGGTGGGCGACTGGTCGTGGATCGACTTGCCGGCGTCCTGCTCGAGGTGCAGACGCTCGACGCCGACGTCGACGGTCTCGCCGCCCTCCATGTCGAGGCGCACGGTGCCCTCGCCGACGATCGGGCTCTTGAACTGGGAGATCTGATAGCCCTGGGGCAGATCGGGATAGAAATAGTTCTTCCGATCGAACACGGACTTCAGATTGATCTGCGCCTCCAGGCCGAGGCCGGTGCGGACGGCCTGGGCGACGCATTCCTCGTTGATGACGGGCAACATGCCGGGCATGGCCGCGTCGACGAGGCTGACATGGTCGTTGGGGGCGCCGCCGAAGGCGGTGGAGGCGCCGGAGAACAGCTTGGCGTTCGAGGCGACCTGGGCATGAACCTCCAGGCCGATGACGATTTCCCAGTCCCCGGTCGCGCCCTTGAGGAACTGCGACGGCTTGGCGGTGCGGGCGGCGATGGTCATGGTCTTCCTCGAGCGGACGGAACGGACGTACGTTCCTGGGTAGATCGGAACGGCAGGGGGTGCAAGGGGCGCCTCACCTCGGCAGGTCGTCGCCCGCGCGGCCCTCCCAACGGGTGCGGATTTCGGCATCGGTTCGCTCGGCGACGCATTCGCCGGCGACGAACAGCGACTTCTCGATCAGGGCATGGTGTTCGGCGTCGCGCCCGGAGGTGAGAATGTGGACCGGCTCGACGCCGGCGCGCTTCAGCGCGGAGACGAACGGCAGCTGGAACACCGCCGGGACGGCGCGATCGGCCGGGTCGGTCAGCACGAACAGGCGCGAGCCGCCGTCGCCCGCGATCTTCGGGGCGATGCGGGCGACGTCCGACATCGGGTCGTAATGGGCGCGGGCGCCCTTCTCGCGGAAGGTGATGCCGTAGGTCTTGGCGAAGGCGCGGAAGTCGAGCGGACCGGAGCCGATCACGGCGCAACCGACGTCGTCGCGCGACGCCAGCAGCGCGGGCACCAGCATGGCGCCGCCGGACTGGCCGACGAGGTGGAAGCCGGTCGCGCCCTCCTTGGCGGCGATGGCGTCGAGCGCGAGGCGGGTCACCTCGACCTCGAGCGCGGTGCGGCGGTCGCCGTGCCAGCCGGAGGAGCCGTTGAGCCCCAGGCGGCCGAAGAAGATCATCGGCGCCTTGAGCCGTCCGGCCCAGACCTTGGCGGCGATGTCGATGAACTCGGGCGCCTGGGTGAGATAACCGGGATCGACCTCGCGGCGCCCCTTCTCGTCGAGGCCGAGGACGTCGCCGGTGAAGAACACCACGGGCGCGGCACCCTTCAGCGCCCCGGAGGCGTAGTAGCGGACGCAGACGCCCTCGCCGAAGGCCGTCACGAAGACGGTCCGCGGGGTCTTGGCGCAGGTCTCGCGCGAGACCTTGGTGCCGCGGATCACGTCCTCGGCGGAAAAGGTCTTCACGCCCTGGGGAGCGCCTTGGGACGACGCGGGCGCGGCGGCGAGAAGCAGGCCGAGCCCGGCGCCGAGGGCGGCGGCGAGCCTCATCTCACCACCACTTCTGCGGCGTGAAGCGACCGGCGGCCTGTTCGATCACCTCGGCGACCTGGAACAGCGTCTCCTCCTCGAAGGGACGGCCGATCAGCTGGAGGCCGAGCGGCAGACCCTTGGCGTCGAGACCGCCCGGCACCGACATGCCCGGCAGACCCGCCATGTTCACGGTCACGGTGAAGATGTCGTTCAGGTACATCTCGACCGGATCGCCGCCGGACATCTCGCCGATGCCGAAGGCCGAGGACGGGGTCGCGGGGGTGAGCACCGCGTCGACACCGGCGTGGAAGGCGAGGTCGAAGTCGCGCTTGATGAGGGTGCGGACCTTCTGGGCGCGGACGTAATAGGCGTCGTAGTAGCCGGCGGAGAGCACGTAGGTGCCGATCATGATGCGGCGACGGACTTCGGAGCCGAAGCCCGCGGCGCGGGTCAGCTCGTAGGTGTCGGTGATGTCGTCGCCGGTGACGCGCAGGCCGTAGCGAATGCCGTCGTAGCGGGCGAGGTTCGAGGAGGCCTCGGCGGGAGCGACGATGTAGTAGGCGGGCAGTGCGTACCTGGTGTGCGGCAGCGAGATCTCGCGGATCTCGGCGCCGGCGGCGCGCAGCCAGTCGATGCCCTGCTGCCACAGGGTCTCGATCTCGGCGGGCATGCCGTCGACGCGGTATTCCTTCGGGATGCCGATGACCTTGCCCTTGACCGAGCGGCCGACCGAGGCCTCGTAGTCGGGCACCGGCAGGTCGACCGACGTCGTGTCCTTGGGATCGACCGAGGCGAAGGACTTCAACAGGATGGCGGCGTCGCGGACGGTGCGGGCGAAGGGCCCGGCCTGATCGAGCGAGGAGGCGAAGGCGACGATGCCCCAGCGCGAGCAGCGGCCGTAGGTCGGCTTGATGCCGACGGTGCCGGTGAAGGCGGCGGGCTGGCGGATCGAGCCGCCGGTGTCGGTGCCGGTCGCGCCGATGCACAGATGGGCGGCGACCGCCGCCGAGGAGCCACCGGACGAGCCGCCCGGCACCAGCGGAGTCGGGTCGATCGAGCCGTCGGCCTTCTTGCGGCGCCAGGGGTTGATCACGTTGCCGAGCGCGGAGGTCTCGTTGGACGAGCCCATGGCGAACTCGTCGTTGTTGAGCTTGCCGAGCATGACGGCGCCGTCGGCCCACAGGTTCGACGTCACGGTCGATTCGTAGGGCGGCACGAAGTTGCCGAGGATCTTCGAGCAGGCGGTCGTGCGCACGCCTTCGGTGCAGTAGAGATCCTTGACGCCGATCGGCAGGCCCTCGAGGGCGCCGACGGTGCCCGCCGCGCGGCGGGCGTCGGAGGCGGCGGCCATGGCGCGGGCCTTCTCCGGCGTCTCCAGCACGTAGGCGTTCAGCGCGCGGGCCCTCTCCATCGCGGCGAGATAGGCGTCGGTCAGCTCGACGGCGGTGAAGTCCTTGGCGGCGAGCGCGTCGCGGGCTTCGGCGATGGTCAGGGCGGTCAGATCGGTCACGGGCGGAAATCCATCAGAGAAGAGAACGGCGGGAGGATCGATGCGGCGAGGGGCCGGATCACTCGACCACCTTGGGGACGACGAAGAAGTCGTCTTCGGAGAGCGGCGCGTTGGCGGTCACCTTCTTCGGAATGCCGCCGTCGGTGACGACGTCGGCGCGCTTCTTCATGGCGATGGGGACGATCGAGGTGAGCGGCTCGACGTCGGAGACGTCCAGCTCGGCCAGTTGCTCGACGAAGCCGAGGATCGAGTTCAGTTCGCCCTGAAGCTTGTCCACCTCCTCCTCGGCGACGCGGATGCGCGCGAGATGGGCGACGCGGACGACGGTCGAACGATCGACGGACATGAGAAGATCCTCTGGGAGACGAGCGGCTCGGGGCCGGCACCGACGGGCTCGGCGGCGGAGGGACCCGCCGACCGGCTCTCGGGCGACCCCACGGCACGAGCCGCGACGCGGGGAAATACCGAGGTTGGTTCTAGCATCCTCGCGGAAGGCGGCGCAATGCGCGCGGAACCGGCGAAAGCCGTAACCATGACGCGCACGGCACCCGGCGGCGCGACCCGCGCGTTCAGGAAATTTCAGGATTCGGTGGCGAAGATGCAACCGACGCACGCATTTCACACCCGCGCGCGTCGTACGGGGCGAGCCGCGACCGACGGCGTCCGGACCGCGCTCCCCTCGACATTTTCCGCGAACCGAGGTGCACGACATGCCGGCAACATCCATTCGCGCCTACAATCGCCTGCCGGGGCAGCAGCGGAGGGAGTCGCTCTCGTTGGAAGAGTTCCAGGCGGCGATCCGAAATCCGCTGCTTCGCGCCATGCGCGACAACATCTGCTCGAACCTCGGCTGGTACAGCGTCGAGGGCATCGAGCAGCACGTCCATTTGCGCGACGCCATGTCGGCGAAGGAGATCCGTCTCTTCGAGCGCCACGCTCATGCCCGCCTGTTGATGGAACTCTGCGACATCGTCTCGCTGTGCCGCGTGGCCGATCACCTGCTCCCCTTCGAACCGCCCATACGGGTCTATTTCGAGGCGCTCGCCCTCCATTACATGGCCATGGGGGTGAGCCTCTCCGAGGAGCAGACGGTCCGGCTGATCGAGCACTATCGGTGGCGGCGCGAAGACACCTGGGGCATAGCGCTGCAAGGCCACTTCATGCGGGAGATGCCCGACCGCATGGAGGCGATCGACGCCTTCATCAAGGTGGTGTCGCCGTGGGTGGTGCCGTCGCCGCTGCGGTTCTGGCGGCGGCCGGGCAAGGCCCACGCGGCGTTCATGCGACTGGTCGAGGACCCGCGCGCCTGCAAATACGATCTGCCGGAGATCAACCGGCTGCGCGCGGTGGTCGGGCTGCCCGAGGTCGAGCCGCTGGTCGACAAGGTGTACACGCCGGAGTCGGCGGTCGCGGAGGTGCGCGGTCAGATCCGGGAGATCCGCGCGTGCTGTCTCGCCGAGATCGCGCGGCTGGCCGACGAGCGACCGAACGAGACCTTCTACGCGCTGGCGATCGACGCAACCTGGTTCAAGGCCGACAGCGTCGAAGCGTGGGCACGGCTCGTCGAGGAGACGGCGGCTCGGGCGAAGTCGGCGGAGGTGGCGGAGCGCTGCCGGGCGACGGCGGCGCGAGGCCTCGCGGCGGGGGCGGCCTTCGTGCCCGAGGAGATCAATCCGGGCGACTGGGACCTGGATTTGGAACTCATCGACCTGAGCGAACCGTTCCCGGCACTCGCCGAGTTGAACGACGTCTACTTCCATCACGGCACCCGGGAGCCGGCCGGGCGTTTCCACGCGCGGATCATGAACGATCTGGTGAGGTTCATCGCCGCCTCCGACGAGGTGAAGCGGCTGAAGCGCACCGACGGCTTCACCGTGTTCTGGTCGAAGGACCTCGACTGAAGCCGGGGCGCCGAGGGAGCCGGGCGGCGCGAAACGAAAAACCCCGGCCGCGAGGGCCGGGGTCGATGGTCGGGCGATCGAGACCGCCGACGGCGCGTTCGATCAGTCGAAGCGGGCCGACGTCTTGTCCGACTTGCGGTCGTAGAAGATGGTGATCTTGGAGACCGCGCACAGATCGATGTTGTTCCAGAAGGCGCTGGAATCGTCGTCGTGATAGACGACCTTCAGATCCCACTTGCAGGTCTTGGCCGCGCGCTCGAAGCGGATCTCCCAGGCGTCGCCGTCCTCGAGCAGGTCCTTGCCGAGCACGTCCTCTTCCCAGTCGTTGGACTTGGAGGGCGAAACGTAGACGTGGCTGATGTCGTAGCCGGTCTTGTTGACCAGCTGGAAATCCTGCTTGGCCTCGGCGGCGACGGCGGCAGAGGTCGCCAGACCGAAGAACATCGCAGCCGCGATCAGAAACGACTTCATATTTCTACTCCCGAGTGATCGTTGCGTCCGTCCCCTGCCCTGCCGTGAGCCCCGAACGACTCGTTTCCGCCAAGAAACGACTGCCGAGCAGAAGGTCGAAGGGCCAATAAACCCTTCGCGGGGCGAGGCGGTCAATCCCCGGCGCGTTCACAAACGGATAGAAACTCGACAATTACGCCCAGTTCTCGAGCAGGCTCACGATTCGATCCAGGCCCGCATCGCCGCGCTCACCACCTCCGGCGCCTCGAGCGTGGAGAGATGACCGGAGCCGGCGATCACCTCGAGGCGGGCGCCGGGGACCGCCTCGACCATCTCGCGGGCGAGCGCAGGGGGCGTGATCACGTCCGCCTCGCCGACGATCACGGTGGTCGGGCAGGCGATCGCGCCGAGCGAGGGGCGGCTGTCGACGCGCTCGAGTATGGCGCGCTGCTGGCGCAGGAAGGCGGCGGCGCCGGTCGCCTCGGCCATGCGGCGGACGAGGTCGGCGAGGGTCGCGTCGTCGAGGCGGGAGGGGGCGACGAGGCGCGGATACTGGAGCGCGGCGATGCGGGCGAAGCCGCCGCGCTCGGCGATGTCGATCTGCTGGAGGCGGACCTCGCGCGCCTCGGGGCCGTCGGCGCGGGCCTGGGTGTCGAGGAGACAGAGGCGCTCGACGCGTTCGGGGGCGCGGCGCAGGATCTCCAGGGCGACGTAGCCGCCCATCGACAGGCCGGCGAGGGCGAAGCGCGGCGGGGCGTCGGCGAGGACGTCGGCGGCGATCGCGGCGATGGTGTCGGAGCGGGTGTGGTCGGCGACCATGACGGCGCGGCAGACGCCGAGGGCGGCGACCTGATGCGACCACAAGGCGGCCGTGCAGTTGAGACCGGGCACGAGCAGAAGGGGTTGCGACGTCATGACGATCTTCCTCGATGGGCCGGGTGTGGTCAGGGGACGCGACCGGGCGAAGACGATCTCTTCGGCGCGCGGTTTGCGCGATCATGTGGCAGATCGGTAATATAGACGAGAGAATGTCTCGGCAATTCTGGCGAAAGCGCCGGGTCGAGGCGCAAGCGCGTTGACTTTCGGCTTCAGTCGTCTACTTTGCCGCCGGTAATCTCGCATTGCACAAAAGATTCTGCGCGCCCGTGGCGCCCCTTCCCGTCGAGGCGACCCCGTTCGTGGTCGCCGCAGGACGCGGCCACCCCAGAAGCGCGGCAGTGACGGAAAACATGACCTTCTCCACACTCGGACTCTCCGAAAAAGTCCTCGCGGCGGTCGAAGCCGCCGGTTACACCACGCCGACCCCGATCCAGGAACAGGCGATCCCGGTCGTCCTCGAGCTGAAGGACGTCTGCGGCATCGCCCAGACGGGCACCGGCAAGACCGCCGCCTTCGTGCTGCCGATGCTCACGCGCCTGGAAAACGGCCGGGCTCGCGCGCGCATGCCGCGGACCCTGATCCTCGAACCGACGCGCGAACTCGCCGCGCAGGTCGAGGAGAACTTCGAAAAGTACGGCGTCAATCACAAGATCAACATCGCGCTGCTGATCGGCGGCGTGTCGATGGACGAGCAGGTCAAGAAGCTCGACCGCGGCGTCGACGTGCTGATCGCCACGCCGGGTCGTCTGCTCGACCTGTTCGGGCGCGGGCGGCTGCTGATGTCGGGCGTCGAGATCCTGGTGATCGACGAAGCCGACCGCATGCTCGACATGGGTTTCATCCCGGACATCGAGAAGATCTGCAAGCTGATCCCGCCGGGCCGTCAGACCATGATGTTCTCGGCGACGATGCCGCCGGAAATCCAGCGTCTGGCCGATCTGTTCCTGCGCAATCCCGTCCGCATCGAGGTGGCCAAGCCGTCGTCGGTGACCAAGACGGTGACGCAGAACCTGATCGCCTCGGGGCGTGAGGCGCCGGAGAAGCGCGACGTGCTGCGCAAGCTGATCCGCTCGGCCGAGGACCTGAAGAACGCCATCATCTTCTGCAATCGCAAGCGCGACGTGCAGGTGGTGTTCCGCAGCCTCGAGAAGCACGGATTCTCGGTCGGCGCGCTGCACGGCGACATGGACCAGCGGGCGCGCATGGCGATGCTCGACGGGTTCCGCGGCAACAAGCTGACGCTGCTGGTCGCCTCCGACGTGGCGGCGCGCGGTCTCGACATTCCCGACGTGTCCCACGTCTACAACTACGACGTTCCGGTGCACGCCGAGGACTACGTCCATCGCATCGGCCGTACCGGTCGCGCCGGGCGTTCGGGCACGGCGATCACCATCGTCACCGACCTCGACGGCAAGCATCTGGCGGCGATCGAGAAGCTCACCGGCGACAAGATCTCGTGGATGGGCCCGACGGTGGCCGAGCTTCCCGAGGGCGAACGCCCGGCCCGTCCGGCGCGCGGTGGTCGCGGCGAACGCGGCGGCGAGCGCGGGGGACGTGGCGAGCGTTC
>JBEOKB010000008.1:0-8242 GCA_040275425.1 Siculibacillus sp.
GATCGTCTGGCGCTGGGCGAGCGCGCCCAGGGCGAGGCCGATCGCGCCGCCCGCGTCGCTCTCGAGGCCCTCTCCGCCGCCCGCGAGGCGCGCGGCCGCGTCGAGGAACGTCTCGCCGCCGCCCGCGATCGCCGTGCCGAGATCGAGGAGGCGATCGCCGAGGCCTTCTCCACCCGCCCCGATCATCTCGCCGCCCTCGCCGAGGTCGAGCCCGACGCCCCCGCCCCCGACGAGGGCGCCACCGAGCGTCGCCTCGAACGCCTGCGCCAGGAGCGCGAGCGTCTCGGCGCCGTCAATCTGCGCGCCGACGACGAGGTCCGCGAGGTCGAGGAGCGCCGCGAGACCCTGTCGGCCGAGCGCGACGAGCTGGTCGAGGCCATCCGCCGCCTGCGCGCCTCGATCCAGAGCCTCAACCGCGAGGCGCGCGAACGCCTGCTCGCCGCCTTCGAGACCGTCGACGGCCATTTCCGCGAGCTGTTCACCCACCTGTTCGGCGGCGGCGAGGCCGAGCTGCAGCTGGTCGAATCCGACGATCCGCTCGAGGCCGGTCTCGAGATCATGGCTCGCCCGCCCGGCAAGAAGCCCTCGACGCTGACGCTCCTGTCCGGCGGCGAACAGGCACTGACCGCGCTCGCCCTGATCTTTGCGGTGTTCCTCACCAACCCCGCCCCGATCTGCGTTCTCGACGAGGTCGACGCCCCCCTCGACGACGCCAACGTCGAGCGCTACTGCGACCTCCTCGACCGCATGGCCGGCACCACCGACACCCGCTTCGTGGTCATCACCCACAACCCGATCACCATGGCCCGCATGGACCGTCTGTTCGGCGTCACCATGTCCGAACGCGGCGTCTCGCAGCTGGTTTCGGTCGATCTCGAGCGCGCCGAACGCATTCTCGAGCCCGCCCGCGCCTCCTGACGCCCCTCCCGATCGCCGCCCCTCCCGATCGCCGCCCGGCCGTGCTTGCGAAAAACTGCGATGCTCGACCGAATGTTTCTTTGATATCATGGGCTTAAACTAAAGTCGGCCATCCTTGACAGGGGGGGAGCGCGCCACTATGGTGCGCCCGGCTTCGAGGTGGGGGCGGCGAGGGCCGTACCTGCACGGATACCGATTTCGACCCGAGGGGATCCCGTCCATGATCGAACGATCGCCGGGAAGCGGCCACGGCAAGGAACCGGAGGACGTGCGCGGGGCGCCGCAGGGCGCATCCACGGACGAAGCCGCGCTCGCCGCCAGGCTCGAGCGTCTCGGCGATCGCCTCGAGACGCACCGATCGGCGGAAGCGGAGGCGGCCGCGGGGAAGAAGCCCTCGGGGTTCGCTCAGGCGACCAAGATCGCCTCCGAGTTCGTGGCCGGCGTCATCGTCGGCGGCGGTCTCGGGTGGGGGATCGATCAGGCGCTGGGCACGCGGCCGTGGGCGTTGATCGTGTTCGTGCTTCTCGGGTTCGCGGCCGGCGTTCTGAACGTCCTGCGCTCCCAGGGAGTGGTGCCGGATCCGGGAGTACGACTCCGGGAGGCGGCGCGCGGATCGGGAACACCCTCGGACGGTTCCGAAGGTTGACCCTGGCCTAATTGCGCACTTGGCGCGGACGCCGTCCGTGCTATGCGAGGGGCCGAAAAGGAATCGAAGAGCGCTCGGCCGGTCCCGGTCGTGTCGCGGGGTGCGCACCCTCGGGTGCGCGGGGCAGCGTTCGATGACGCCTCGGGCGGATCGACGACAAGAGGTGGAGACTGACAGGTGGCAGCCGACAAGGTCGATCCGATCCATCAGTTCCAGATCACGAAGATCCTTCCGCTGCACGTCGGTCACTACGACGTGTCCTTCACCAACTCGTCGCTGTTCATGGCGGCGACGGTGATCCTGGCGACCGTCTTCCTGGTCCTCGCCTCCTCGGGTCGCTCGCTGGTGCCCAGCCGCTGGCAACTCGTCGCCGAGATGGCCTATTCCTTCGTCGCGGACACCCTTCGGGACGCCGCCGGCAAGGCCGGCATGAAGTTCTTCCCGCTGGTGTTCTCGCTGTTCATGTTCGTGCTGGTGGCCAACCTGCTCGGCATGATCCCCTACTTCTTCACCATCACCTCCCACATCATCGTCACCTTCTGCCTCGCGCTGCTGGTGATCGGGACCGTGGTGATCTACGGCATCTGGAAGCACGGCTTCCACTTCTTCGGCCTGTTCGTGCCGTCGGGTGTGCCGGGTGCTCTCATCCCGCTGGTGACGATGATCGAGGTCATCTCCTTCCTCTCTCGTCCGATCAGCCTCTCCGTTCGTCTCTTCGCCAACATGCTGGCCGGTCACATCACGCTCAAGGTCTTCGCGGGCTTCGTCGTGACGCTCTCCGCCGCCGGTGCCGTCGGCGCCGTGGGCGCGTTCCTGCCGCTGGCGATGGCCGTGGCGCTGACCGCCCTCGAGTTCCTGGTCGCCTTCCTGCAGGCCTACGTCTTCACCGTCCTGACCTGCATGTATCTGAACGACGCGATCCATCCCGGACACTGATCCGATTGGGCGCGGGCAAGTCCCCTTCAACTGAACAGACCACCGAAGGAGTACTCTGATGGATCCGCAAGCTGCGAAGTACCTCGGCGCCGGTATCGCCACCCTCGGCATGGCCGGTGCGGGCATCGGCCTCGGCACCATCTTCGGCAACTATCTCGCCGGCGCTCTGCGCAACCCGGCGGCTGCCGACGGCCAGTTCGGCCGCCTGATCTTCGGCTTCGCCGTGACCGAAGCTCTCGGCATCTTCTCGCTGCTCGTCGCGCTGATCCTGCTCTTCGCCTGATCGGCGAGGAAACGGACGAGTCTCGAATCGCCGGCCGTCTTCTCGACGGCCGGTGACGCGCGATGGTCTCGCGTCGCTACGTGAGGCCGGATCATCCCGGGGCGGGTAAGATGGCTCAGAACGCTCATACCACGGCCGAGGTGCAACACGACGGCGGGCACGGCGGGGCGTTTCCCCCGTTCGACAGCTCGACCTTCGCGTCGCAGATCCTCTGGCTGGCGATCACTTTCGGCCTCTTCTACGTGTTGATGTCCAAGGTGGTCCTGCCGCGCGTCGGCGGCATTCTCGAGGCGCGGCACGACAAGATCGGTCGCGATCTCGAAGAGGCCAACCGGCTGAAGGCCGATTCGGAAGCCGCGGGCGCGGCCTACGAGAAGTCCCTCGCCGAGGCCCGCAAGAAGGCTCAGTCGATCGCGTCCGAGACGCGCGCGGCTCTCGCCGCCTCGCTCGACGCCAAGCGCCACGAGGCCGAAGCCGGTCTCGCGACCAAGATCGCCGAAGCCGAGACCCGCATCGCCGACATCAAGGTCAAGGCTCTCGCCGAGGTCGACGGTATCGCCGTCGAGACGGCCGAGGCTCTGGTCTCCTCGCTGATCGGCGAGGGCGTCGGACGCGACGACGTCGCAGCGGCCGTTGCCGCCGTGACCGGCAAGTGAGGAGAACCCGATGGACGCGACGTCTCTCGCCACATTCTGGGCCTTCGCCTCGCTTCTGATCTTCTTCGGCGTTCTCGCCTACCTGAAGATCCCCGCCAAGATCGGTGCCGCGCTCGACGGCAAGGTCGCCGCCATCGAGGGCGAGCTCGCCGAGGCCAAGCGTCTGCGTGAGGAAGCGGAGAGCCTGCTCGCCGCCTTCAAGCAGAAGGCGGCCGATGCCGAGCTCGAGGCCCAGTCGATCGTCGCCGAGGCCAAGACCCAGGCCGAGCTGACGACCGCCGAGGCCACCAAGGCTCTCGAGGAACTGATCGTCCGCCGCACCAAGTCGGCGGAATCCAAGATCGCTCAGGCCGAAGCCCAGGCTCTGGCCGAGGTTCGCTCCCGCGCCGCCGACCTCGCCGTCGCCGCCGCCGAGAAGATCCTTTCGTCCAAGTCCTCCGGCCCCGCCGGTTCGGATCTGGTCGCCAAGGGCATCGCCGAGGTCGCCGCCAAGCTCAACTGAGCCGCGTCGAACGTCCTGAGACTTCGAGGCCCGTCTTCCGAAAGGAGGGCGGGCCTTCTCGTTCTCCTTGGGGCGCCGGAGCGGACGTCGCCGCGACGGATCCTTCCCCGGAGTTGTTCCTCCGACGCATCGGCTCTCACCGGGCATGGATCCGGAAGGGGAGGGGACACCGAGGATCCTCACCGGAGGTGGGCGGATCGAGGTTCCGGGCATCTCCAGCGCGAGCATCGGAGAGGTCGATCCCGAACGCCGACACCGACGTCGGCCCGAAGCCTCCGCCCCCCGTCCCGACGACGCCCGGGCCTCACGGCGCGAACTCTCTCCGCCTTCACCCTCCGAACAGATCCGGCCCCGCCGCCGCGGTCTTCTTCGGGCGCCCGCGCTTCGCCGCAGGCTTCGGCGGAGGTGTGAGCCCCAGCACCTCGGCGACCGGCGCGAAGGTGCGCCGATGCAGCGCGCACGCCCCGAGCCGCCGCAGGGCCTCCATGTGCGCCGCCGTGCCGTAACCCTTGTGCCCCTCGAACCCGTAGCCCGGATGTTCGCGCGCCGCGTCGACCATCAGCCGGTCACGGATCACCTTGGCGACGATCGACGCCGCTGCGATCGACACCGATCGCGCGTCGCCGCCCTTCACCGCCGTGCCCGCGCACGGCAGCCCCGGCGGCACGTCGACCCCGTCGACCAGCACGTGGTCCGGCGCCACCGCCAGCCCGCGCACGGCGCGACGCATCGCATCGAGCGTGGCGGCGCGAATGTCGGTCGCCTCGATCGTCGCCACCGACCCGAGCGCCACCGCCACGTCGTGATCGCGGCAGATCTCCGAGAACAGCCGCTCGCGCACCGCCTCCGACAACTTCTTGGAATCGTCGAGCCCGTCCGGCACCCGCGCCGGATCGAGCACCACGGCGGCCGTCACCACCGGCCCGGCGATCGGTCCGCGCCCGACTTCGTCGACGCCCGCCACCCGCCGCCGCGTCCAGCCGAGCTCCGCCTCGAGCGTCGCGTCCGGCCCGCGTCGCGCCGCATCCCCCCGTGCCTCACGCGCCGCCATGATCGCCCTCCGGCAGATGCACCGCGCCGACCGCGTCGAGCGGGAAGAACGGATTGTGCGCGACCTCCCCCAGGCGCCCGTCCGGATCGGCGAAATAGCCCGAATACCCGCCCCGGAACACCTTCTCCGCCGCTTTCACCGGCCGCCCCCCGGCCGCGATCGCCGCCGAGCGCGCGGCGTCGACCTCTCCCTCGCTCGCGAGGTTCCAGGCGAGCGTCACGCCGGAGAAGCCCGCGCCCACCGGCGACACTCGCCCGTACTCCGCCGGCGCCGACCGGCCGTAGAGCGCCGGCACGATGCCGTTCATGTCGAAGTAGGTCACGGCGGCGTTGCTCGCCGCCCCGCGCTCTAGCCCGAGCCGCTCGTAGAACGCGGTCGAGGCCGCGACGTCGGCGACGCCGAGCGTGACCAGACCGAGGCGAGGTTTCATGGGGCAGGCTCCCGTCAGAACAGACTGAGTTGTACGCCGTCGGCGCGCGGCGGGCGAAATCGTGTCGTGTCGAGCCCGTCGCGTCGCGCCCGCGTCAGTCCCAGCCGCTTCATCGCGATCTCGAACCGGCGCTTGATCGTCGCCGCATAGGGTCCGGTGCCGCGCATCCGCCGTCCCCATACCGCATCGTAGTCGCGCCCGTCCCGCATCGCCCTGAGGATCGACAGCACGTGACGATAGCGATCGGGATGATGCTCGAGGAGCCACCCCTTGAAGATCTCCGAAACCTCGAGCGGCAACCGCAGCAGCACGTAGCCCGCCTCCCGCGCCCCGGCGTCGCGCGCCGCCTCCAGTACCGCCTCGATCTCCGGATCGTTCAGCGCCGGTATCAGCGGCGCCACCAACACCCCCATCGGCACGCCCGCCTCCGCCAACAGCCGCAGCGCCGCCAGTCGCTTCTCCGGGCTCGCCGCGCGCGGCTCCATCGAGCGCGACAGCCGCCGATCGAGTGTGGTGATCGACAGCGCCACCCGCGCCAGCCCGCGCGCCGCCATCCGCCCGAGAATGTCGGCGTCGCGCGCCACCAGCGCCGACTTGGTGACGATCACCACCGGATGCTCGGTCCGCTCCAGCACCTCGAGTACCTCGCGGGTGATCTTCCAACGTCGCTCGATCGGCTGATAGGGATCGGTATTGGTGCCGAGCGCGATCGGTTTCGGCTCGTAGCCCGGCCGCGACAACTCCCGCTCCAACAGCCGCGCCGCATCCGGCTTGGCGAACAGCCGTGCCTCGAAGTCGAGCCCCGGCGACAGCCCCATGTAGGCGTGGGTCGGCCGGGCGTAGCAGTAGGAACAACCGTGTTCGCAGCCGCGATAGGGATTGATCGAACGATCGAACCCCAGATCGGGCGACGAGTTGCGGGTGATGATCGCCTTCGGCTTCTCGATCGTCACCGTGGTCGCGAAGGCGGGCAGATCGTCGAGCCCGTCCCAACCGTCGTCGAACCCGACCCGCTGCTCGCGCTCGAACCGCCCGCTCGGATTGACCGTCGAGCCCCGCCCACGCCGTCGTCCGCCCTCGACCGCGCAGCCGATCTCCCCGCCGCTCGCCTCTTCGGCGAGTTCGGACGAAACGACGGGTGCGACACAGTGTTTCATGGCCGAATCTCGGCTCTCGGGACGGAACATAAAAAGAACATGCCCCGAATTTGCGCGATTCGCCACCCCCCTTCGTCTGGTCGGGCCGGTTCGTTGCGTGTATGACGTCCCGGAACCGGCAAGGGCGCCGCTCGGGCGTCCGCCGGACACGCGTACCGGCACCGAGGCTGTTCATCGGCATGTTGTCCGTCGTCGTCCCGACCCGAAACTCCGAAGAAGGGCTCGCCCGCACACTCGCCTCGCTGGTTTCGGCCGCGGCCGAGGGGGTGGTGCGCGAGGTCGTGGTGGTCGACGACGGCTCCACCGACGGCACCCGCATCGTCGCCGACGCCGCCGGATGCACCCTGGTCGACGGATCGGGCGCCTGGGCGTCGCGCATCTCGCTCGGCATTGCCGCCGCGCGCCGCGCGCCGTGGTTCCTGCTGCTCGCCCCCGACGTCTTTCTCGACGCCGAATGGTTCCGCGAGGCCTCCGCCTTCGTCGACCGCATCGAGCGCTCCGGCCGCGCCGATCGCGCCGTCGCCACCTTCCGCTGGGCCCTCGACGACTTCGGATGGCACGCCCGCCTCGCCGAGCACGTCGTCGCCATGGCCGAGGGCCTGCTCGCCGCCCCTCTCGGGGAACAGGGTCTGCTGATCTCGCGCGCCCACTGGCTCCGCCTCGCCGCCGCCATGCCGCCCGACGCCGGACGCGGCGCCGTCTTCGCCGGCCTGCCGCGCCGCGCCGTCCACGTCCTGCGCGCCGATGCCGTGGTGCTCACCCCGCGCGATGGGGAGACCGCCACGCCCTCGCTCGGACGCCTCGCCCGCATCGCCCTCGCCGGTCTCGGCCTGCCGCCGCCCCCCGACGACGAACGCGCCTGATCGCCCGACGACCCCATCGACGCGGGCACCGTGATCGGCGATCATGCCGGCCATGGACGCCCACGGCTTTTTCGTCGAACTGATCGCCTTCATCGAGCGCAATCGCGCCTTCGCCGGGCCGATCTACGGCCTGCTCGCCTTCGGCGAATCGCTGGTGGTCGTCGGCGTGCTGGTCCCCGCCACCGGCGTGATGCTCGCCGCCGGCGCGCTGGTCGGGGCCGGAACCCTGCCCTTCGTCGATCTGTGGATCGGCGGCGCGATCGGCGCGGCGCTCGGCGACAGCGTGTCCTACTGGGTCGGCCGTAGGCTCGGCCCTTCCGCCCACCGCCTGTGGCCCTTCTCCCGCCACCCCGAACTCCTCACCGCCGCCGAGCGCCTGTTCGAGCGCTGGGGCTGGGTGGCGATCGTCGTCGGCCGCTTCATCGGCCCCTTGCGCGCCAGCGTGCCGACGGTGGCCGGCATCGCCGCGATGCCGCGCGGCGTGTTCCAGGCCGCCAACTTCGGCTCCGCCTTCCTGTGGATCCCGGTGCTGATCTTCCCCGGCTCGGTCGGGGCGTGGGCGTGGCGGCTGATCGAGGAGGGCGATCAGTGGACAGGCGCGATGGTCGGCCTCACCCTGCTCGCCACCGTCCTCGCCGGGGTGGTCGGTTGGCGTCGTCTGCTGCCGCGGGTTCTCGGCGCGCGTGTGGCGGACGCCCCCCGATCGCCGCGGTCGGGCGAGGAGGAGTAGGGACACCGCCTCTCCCTCCCCACGAGGTCCCACCGACGCCCTCGCACCCCTCGAAACGCGGCGCGCCCGG
>JBEOKB010000009.1:0-7577 GCA_040275425.1 Siculibacillus sp.
CAAGGACCCGCTGGCGCTGATCGTCGCCGCCGAGATCCGCTCGCGCGTCGGCACGCGCTCGGTCGAGCGGACGCCTGAGCAGAGCGGCGAGCCGGCCGCCGAGGCGAAGGGCGTCGACCTCTCCACCGACGCGCTGCTCGCCGAGGCGGTGGCGTTGTCGGGCAAGGACGCGACCATCGCCGCGCTCGCCGCCGACGTGAAGGGCTCGGCGACCAAGGGGCTGGTGCAGGGGGCGGGCGGCAGCCGCGCCACGCTGCGCGCCGCCGGAACCGACTGGTATCGCCGCCTCAAGTTCGAGGGCGCGCGCTACGCCGAGACCTACGTCGAGCTGGCCGGTCCCGGCACGGTCTCGGTGTCGGTCTACGACGACAAGGGCAATCTGGTGTGCCGCGACGCCAATCCGTCGGCGGTGGCCTATTGCGGCTGGACGCCGTCGAGCACGGCGACCTTCGATCTCAGGGTGGAGAACCGCGGCACCGCCGCCGTTCCCTATCGCCTGTTCACCAACTGATCGGCGGACGCTCCGCCGCTCGCCCCTCCCGGACCACCGCCCCGATCGGCGTGATCCGAACGCACGTCCTTTCCCCTCTCGCGATCGCCCGAGGCGATCCGCCACAGGAGACGACCATGACCCGACGCCTGATCTCCTCGCTCGCTCTCGCCGCCGCGCTGGTGGCTGCCGGTCCCGCCCTCGCCCAGACCGCCGCTCCGGCCGACAAGGCCAAGGAGAACGTCGATCGCGCGGCCAAGCCGTCCGAGGCGCTGCCGGTGGCCCAGCTCCACCTGTCGGAGCAGCTCGCCGCCTACGGTCGCGCCGCCAAGGATCCGCTGTCGCTGATCGTGGCGGCGCAGATCCGCCAGCAGGTCGGGGTCAAGGTGGTCGATCGCAAGCCCGACGGCGCCGATTCGGGCGCTCCGGCGACGGCGGACGCGGGCGCGGTGGTCGACGGGCTCCTGAAGGAGGCCAGGGATCTCTCGAAGAACGACAAGACCATCGTCGCGCTCGCCGACGACGTGAAGGCCTCGGCCACCAAGGGCCGGGTCGGCGGCGGCATCATCAGCCTCGGGCAGATCCCCGGCCGGACGATCCACAGCCGCACCATCAACTTCCGCGCCAATCAGACCGCCGAGATCGCCGCCGTCGGCATCGACACCAACGACATCATGCTCGAGGTGTTCGACGAGGGCGGTCATCTGATCTGCCGCGACACCGATCCGGCCTATTGCCGCTTCACCCCGGCCTGGACCGGCTCGTTCACCGTCAAGGTCCACAACGACGGCCGCTCGCTGTCGCACTACCGGCTCGAGACCAACTGAGGTCGAACCGCGCACGACGAAACGGCCGGGGGGCTCGCGGACACCCCGGCCGTATTCGTTCCGCACACACTTTTCAGCCGCGGCAGGCGGTGAGGCGCCACATCCCGTCCGGGGGGACGAAGCGGCGGCCGTCGCGCTTCCAGGCCCAGAAGGCGGGAGAGATTCCGGGCAGTTGGAGCCAGGGCGGGGCCAGGGGTTCGGGGTCGGCGGCGGGGTCGGCGCGGCGCAGGTCGTCGCCGAAGTAGAGCAGGCGCGAGGTCGGGATCTCGCCCTCGCCCGCTTTGCGCGAACCGGCCGATCGCGGCATCATGACGAGATGGGCGCCGCCGAATCCGGGCGGATGGACGACGGCGAAGTCGTAGGCCTGGCGGCGGCGGCCCTCGGAGATGCGCAGCAGCCACGGGCGATCGGAGGCGTCCGAGCGGTCGGCGACGTGGGTGATCTCGTAGGCGTTGGTCTTGCCCTCCTCGGCGCTCATGTCGTCGTCGGCGTCGAGCGCGGTGTAGACGGCGCGGGTGAGAGGGCAGACGATCGAGGCGGCGGCGGCCGGGGTCGCCGACAGGCAGGCGAGGACGACGAGCGAGGCCGACGCGGATCGTGAAACGAATGTCATGACGTGCTCCCTCCGAAGACGACGCGATCGTAGCTCGCGGCGGCGAGGCCACAAGGCGCGAGGACCGAATGAACGCAGATGTAACCGACGCCCCCGCCGCATGGGGCGATGTCAGGGTCGATCGGCGCCGGATCGAGCGGCTGTGGGCGCGCGGGCTGCTCGACGCGGCGGCACGCGACCATGCGCTCGGGCTGGTCGATCCCCCACGCAACTGGGGTCTGTGGGCGGCGCGCATCCTGACGGTGTTCGGCGTGGCGCTGATCCTCTCCGGCCTCGTCTACTTCTTCGCCTTCAACTGGGAGCGCATTCCGCCGACGGCCAAGCTCGCCGGCATCGGCGCCCTCCTGATCGCGGCGGCGGCGACGCCGGTGGTGCTCGGGCTCGATCACGCGGTCGGGCAGATCGCCACCACCGTGGCGACGGTCCTGGTCGGGCTGTTCCTGGCGGTTTTCGGGCAGATCTATCAGACCGGCGCCGACGCCTGGGGCCTGTTCTTCCTGTGGGCGGCGCTGACGCTGCCATGGGCGGTCCTGTCGTCGAGCGCGGCGACCTGGGCGGTGTGGACGACGGTCGCCGACGTGGCGATCTGGCTGTGGTGGAAGCAGGTTCACCCGTTCGACGGGGCCTACCATTTCGGCTCGTCGCTCTCGATCCTGACGCTCCACGGCGTGGCCCTCGTCGCGCGCGAGGGGCTCGCCGTGCGCGGGGTGGCGTGGCTCGCGGGACGGTGGACGCGGTTCTTCCTGCTGGTGCCGCTGCTCGGGGCGACGACGACGGCGGCGCTCGGCTGGATCGTGCGCACCCACGACGTCGGCGCGCTCGATCGGGTGAGCGGGGCGGCGGCGGTGGCGACGATCGGCGCCTGTCTCGTCGTCTGGCGGCGCGTCGTCGTCGACGTGCCGGCGCTGGCGCTGACGCTGACGGCGAGCTGCGTGCTGGTGGTGATGCTGGCGTTCCAACTGCTCGATCGCGCGGCGCCGCGCGCCGACTTCGGCGTGTTCCTGATCCTGGGCGTGTTCACGCTCACGGTGTTCGCGGCGGCGGTGGCGTGGTTGCGCCGGGTCGCGCGCGAGGTGGAGGCCCATCATGAATGAGACCCGCACCGTCCGCGCCGACGCGCTGATCGCCTCGCTCGAGACGGCGGGGGTGGTCACACCCGAACAGACCGCGGCGATCACCGCCGACTTCGCCGCCGTGCGTCCCGGCGACGATCCGCCGCTCTATCTGAAGATCCTGTCGGCGGTCGGCACGGCGTTCGCCACCGCCTTCTTCCTCGCCTTCCTCGGCGTGTCGGGGCTGATCGACTTCAACTCCGGCGCGGCGACGATGGTGTGGGGCGCGGTGTTCCTGGCCGGTGGGCTCGGGCTGGCGGCGAAGGCGCGCGGCGGGCCGATCGGCCTCGCCGGCGACGTCACCGCCCAGAGCGCGTTCACGGCGCTGGCGATCGGCAAGGTGCTGGTGGTGATCGGGGCGATGGCGCATTTCGGCGGCGGTACGCCCTGGGTGGCGACGATCGCGCTCGCCGTGGTGACGGTCGTCACCTATCCGCTGTCGGGCTCCTCGCTCGACCGGCTGCTGTCGCCCTACGCGGTGGCGGCGTCGATCCTGTGGGAGCTCCTGGAGCGCCACGGGGGCACGGTCTCGCCGAGCCTCGCCGTCACCGTCTACTTCGTGGCGGCGACGGCGATCGCGGCGGCGCTGCTGACCTCGGCGCGGGTCTCGGGCACGTGGCGGCCACTCGGGCTGGCCGCGCTCGGGGCGATGGGCACCGTCGTGTGCATCATCGCCACCGGCCACGACTTCGGACTGTGGAGCAACGGGCGGCCGCTCGATCCGCGTCCGATCGAGGCGGTGCTCACGCTGGCGCTGATCGGGCTGATCGGCTGGGCGGCGGGCGGGGCGGACCGGCTCGCCGACGAGCGGCTCCTGCCCGCGGTCGTCGGCGTGGCGGCGCTCGGCTTCGCGGCGGCGCCGGGGATCGTGTTCGCGCTCGGCCTCCTGATCCTCGGGCACGCGCGCCACGATCGTCCGATTCAGGTGGTCGGCATCCTGGCGCTGCCGGCCTTCCTGGTGATGTGGTACTGGGCGCGCGACCTGACGTTCCTGACCAAGTCGGCGGTGCTGGTGGCGAGCGGGGCGGCGCTTCTGGGCGCGCGCATCTGGATGAGACTGCGCGGCTTCGATCGGGAGACGACGACATGAAACGGGTGCTTCATCTCCTCGCCTCGGTCGCGGTCGTGGGCGTGCTCGGCTGGTTCGTGGTCGACGCGGAGGCGTTGATCCGGGACGGCGAGATCGTGCTGGTGGAGACGGCGCCGGTCGATCCGCGCTCGCTGATCCAGGGCGACTACATGCGCCTCGCCTGGGCGATGGAGCGGGCGGCGGAGATCGACGAACCGGGCGTCCACACCATCGTGATCGGCCTCGACGAGCGGCGGGTGGCGAGTTTCCGCCGCCGCGCCGACGGGGCTCCGCTCGAGGCCGACGAACGGCTGTTCCAGGTGCGGGGCGGATCGTCGCGCGGCGGCTTCGTGATCGAGCCGCACTCCTTCCTGTTCCAGGAGGGGCGGGCCGACGACTTCGCCGGGGCCAAGTACGGCGTGTTCCGGGTGGCGCGGTCGGGGCGGCATCTGCTGACGGGGCTGGCGCGCGCCGACGCCACGCCGATCGCGCCGCGCTGATCGCGCGGGACCGCCCTCCCCCTCCCCTGGCGCCGCCGCGTCACTTCAGGCGGGTCAACGCCTCGGCGGCGCCGGTGTCGCCGAGATCGGCGGCGAGGCGATAGAAGCGGCGGGCCTGGGCCTTGTCGGGCTTGCCGAAGGTGCCCTTCTCGTGCGCCCGGGCGAGCGAGGTCAGGGCCTCGACGTTCTGGCGGGCGGCGGCGGCCTCGAGCAGCTCGCGGGCGCGGGCGAGATCCTTCGGCCCGCCCCGGCCCTCGAGCAGGAACGAGGCGAGATCGGCGTAGGCGTCGAGGTTGCCGCCCTCGACCGCACGGGCGAGCAGACGGCGGGCGCCCGGCTCGTCGCGGGGGCCGTCCTCGCCCTTGAACAGATGGACGGCGAGCAGGCGCATGGCGTCGCCGTTGCCGAATTCGGCGGCGCGACGCAGCCAGTCGAGATAGCGGCCACGATCGGTGACGACGCCGAGCCCGTCGCGATGGATCACCGCCAGCTGGAACATCGAGTCGGGTTCGCCGAGGGCGGCGGCGCGCTCGAACCACTCCCCGGCCTTGACGGCACGGGCGGGATCGGACGCGGCGGCCTGGAATTCGATGGCGCCGAGGTTGAACATGGCGTTGGGCGAGCCGAGATCGGCCGCCTTCAGCCACCATTCGGCGGCGCGAGCATTGTCGACGGCGAAGCCGGCGAGACCGCGCGCATGGAGGTTGCCCATCCACAGCGCGGCGAAGGCGGAGCCGTCCTCGGCGGCCTTGCGGTAGACGCGGGCGGCGTCGAGATCGCGATCGGCGGCGAGATAGGCGCGCGCCAGTTGGTCGGCCCAGCGCAGGGTCTCCGGCGAAGCGGCGTGGGCGGCCTCACAGGCGGGAACCGCGACCTTGACGTCGACCTGTTCCACCGGCGGGAACTCGACCGAGCGCAGCGGATCGGCGCGGCTGCCGGCGGCGCGATCGCAGGCCTCGCCCTTGGAGAGGTCGGGCGCGGCGGCGGGCGCATGGGCGGCGAGCCAGTTCCTCGCGCCCTCGTCGCCCTTCTCCGCCGCCGCCTCGTACCAGCGGCGCGCGCCGGCCTCGTCGACGTCGCCGACGGTGCCGGCCAGGAGCAGTTGGGCGAGCGCGGTCATGGCGCGGGCATTGCCCGCCTCCGCCGCCTGCTCCAGCAGTCCGCGCGCCTTCTTCGGCTCGCGGTCGCCGCCCTTGGCGTTGAGGTAGAGGTCGGCGAGGAGGCGCATGGCGTCGGTGTCGCCGTCGGAGGCGGCGCGCTGGAACCACTGGCGCGCGGCGGTCGGGTCGGCCTTGACGCCGTGGCCCTCGCGCCAGATCTCGCCGAGACGACGCTTGGCGCGGGTGTCGCCCTTACCGGCGGCGGCCTCGTAGAGCGCGCGCGCCCGGGTGTTGTCCTCGGCGACGCCGATGCCGAGATAGTAGACCTCGGCCAGTTCGCGCGTCGCGGCGACGTCGCCGAGCGCGGCCGCCTTCTCGAACCACGGCCGGGCCTTGGGGGCCTCGCCGGTCTCGATGAGGATCACGGCGAGATTGTACATGGCGTCGCTCGAGCCCTGCGCGGCGGCCTGTTCCCACCACTTGCGCGCCGCCGCCTGATCGACCGGCCGGCCGAGGCCGCGACGGGCGATGTTGCCCATCCACAGCGCGGCGAAGGCCGACTTCTTCTTGGCCGCGTCGGCGAAGACGCGGTGGGCGTCGTCGAACCGGTCGGCCGTGACATAGGCGAGGCCGAGCTGATCGGCGTAGCGCAGCGTGGTCGGGTTCTCCTTCCACGCCCGTTCGCAGACGGGAATGGCGCGCGCGGTGTCGATGTCGTCGACCGGCTCGACGTCCTTGGGACGCAGCGGATCGGTGGCGATGGCGGCGAGGCGATCGCAGGCCTTGCCCGCCGGCAGCGGGTTGTTCAGCTCCAGCAGTTCCCTGCGGGCGTCGGCGTCGTCGAGCGCGGCCGCCTTCTCGAACCAACCGCGGGCGGCCGCCTCGTCGGGGACGCCGAACTCGCCGTCGCGCAGGGCGCGGGCGAGGTAGACCATGGCGTGGGAATTGTCGTGGGAGGCGGCGCGCTCGAGCAGTTCCTTCGCCTTGTCCCGGTCGACCGAGGCGCCGAGGCCCCGCAGGTTCATGTGAGCGAGGCCGATCATGGCGTCGATGCCGCCGTGGCGGATCGAACGTGCGAACCAGTCGCGGGCGACGGCGTAGTCGCGCGGCGCGCCGCCGGTGCCCATCAGGTAGTAGTAGCCGAGATTGTACATGCCGGAGGGGGAATCGAAGGCGGCGGCCTTCTCCAGCCAGCGGCGGGCGGCGTCGAAGTCCTGCGGGCCGCCGAGGCCGCGCTGCGCGAGCAGGCCGAGCTGGTTCATCGCCTCCGGATCGTCCATGTCGGCGGCGCGCTGGAACAGGTCCCGGGCCTTGGCCGGGTCCTTCTCGACGCCGATGCCGGAGAGATAGTGATCGCCGAGGGCGACGATGGCGCCGGGATCGCCGATCGCCTCGCCGCGCCGCAGCCAGGTCAGGGCGCGGGCTGGATCGAGCTCGGCGCCGATGCCGTGGGCGTACATGAAGGCGAGGTTGGTCATCGCCACCGGCACGCCGAGGCCCGCCGCCTTCTCGAACCACGGCCGCGCCTGGGCGTAGTCCTTCGTCACGCCGCCGAAGCCGCGATAGTAGAGGTAGCCGACCTCGTTGGTGGCGTAGGGCGAGCCGCGACCGGCGGCGTCCTTGAACACGCGCAGCGCATCGGTCCAGCGCTCCGACTTGAGATAGGCGCGGCCGAGCTGGTTGGCGAGGCGCAGGGACTTGGGGTCCTCGGCGACCGCCTTCTCGCAGGCCGGGACGGCGCGGGCGGTGTCGACGGCGCGCACCGGGGGCACGGCGCGGTTGCGCAGGGTGTCCTGGGGGTCGGAGGCGAGGCGATCGCAGAGATCGGCCGCCTTGGGCTCGACCGGGGCGGCGGCGGGCTCGGGC
>JBEOKB010000010.1:0-4734 GCA_040275425.1 Siculibacillus sp.
CTACATCACCGACCGCTTCCTGCCCGACAAGGCGATCGACCTCGTCGACGAGGCCTCGGCGCGTCTCCGGATGCAGGTCGACAGCAAGCCCGAGGAGCTCGACGAACTCGATCGTCGGGTGATCCAGCTCGAGATCGAGCGGGCGGCGCTGAAGAAGGAGACCGATCAGGGCTCGCGCGACCGGCTGGTCAAGCTCGAGAAGGAACTGTCCGAGCTCTCCCAGGAATCGGCCGAACTCACCGCGAGGTGGCAGGGCGAGAAGGACGAGATGGCCTCGGCCAACAAGCTCAAGGAGAGCCTGGATCAGGCGCGGCTCGAACTCGAGCAGGCGCAGCGCGCCGGTCGGTTCGATCGGGCGGGCGAACTCGCCTACGGCGTCATTCCCGGGCTCGAGGGCCGTCTCAAGGAGATCGAGGCCAAGGGCGGCGACGGGGCTCCGGCGCGCGAGGCGGTGACCGCCGATCAGGTGGCGCAGGTCGTCTCGCGCTGGACCGGCGTGCCGGTCGACAAGATGCTCGAGGGCGAGAAGGACAAGCTCCTGCGCATGGAGGACGAACTCGCCAAGCGGGTGGTCGGTCAGGCGGAGGCGGTGCACGCGGTCTCGACCGCGGTCCGGCGCGCGCGGGCGGGTCTGCAGGACCCGAACCGGCCGATCGGCTCGTTCATGTTCCTGGGGCCGACCGGCGTCGGCAAGACCGAACTCACCAAGGCGCTGGCGTCGTTCCTGTTCGACGACGACACGGCGATGGTGCGCATCGACATGTCGGAATACATGGAGAAGCACTCGGTCGCCCGGCTGATCGGCGCGCCTCCGGGCTACGTCGGTTACGAGGAGGGCGGGGCGCTGACGGAAGCGGTGCGGCGTCGGCCCTATCAGGTGATCCTGTTCGACGAGGTGGAGAAGGCGCATTCCGACGTCTTCAACGTGCTGCTCCAGGTGCTCGACGACGGGCGGTTGACCGACGGCCAGGGCCGGACGGTCGACTTCCGCAACACGATCATCGTGCTGACGTCGAACATCGGCGCGGAGTATCTGGTCGATCTCGCCGAGGGCGAAGACGTCGACAAGGTGCGCGACGCGGTGATGACCATGGTCAGGGCGCACTTCCGGCCGGAGTTCCTCAACCGGCTCGACGACATCCTGCTGTTCCATCGCCTCGAGCGGTCGGAGATGGGCCGGATCGTCGACATCCAATTCGCCCGTCTGCAGAAGCTGATCGCCGATCGGCGGATCGAGCTCGAACTCGACCCGTCGGGCCGGGAGTGGCTCGCCGAGCGCGGCTACGATCCGGCCTACGGAGCGCGGCCGCTCAAGCGGGTGATCCAGCGCGAGGTGCAGGACCCGCTGGCCGATAAGATCCTGATGGGTCAGATCGGCGAGGGCGTGCGGGTGCGGGTGAGCACCGGCGGCGACCGGCTGTCGTTCGAGGTGACCAACGACGGCCCGTCGGCGTGATCGCGGAGAAGCGAGGGGGCGTCGCGATCCCTCGCCCGTGTCCCGTCGATTGGAATTTCGATCGGCGATCTGATAGCTCCGGAGGAGGCGGGCGCGTTCCCGCTCCCCCGGAGACACCATGGCCGAGATCACGTCCGAACCCCACAGCCGGATCGAAGACGCGCTGGCGCTCCTGACCGGAACGCTGCTGGTGGGGGTGGGGCTCGCCTTCTTCGCGCGGGCGGGGATCGGCTCGGGCGGGGCGCCGGGGCTCGCCTTCCTGGTGCACTACGCCTCCGGTCTGGCGCTGCCGGCGGCGCTGTTCCTGGTCAATCTGCCGTTCTATCTGTTCGCCTGGCTGCAGATGGGAGCGGTGTTCACGGCGAAGTCGTTCGTGGCGGTGTCGCTGCTGACCGCGATCACCTGGGGTCTGCCGAGAGTGGTGGAGATCGCACGGGTCGACGCGCTGTTCGCCGCCGGGTTCGGTGGGTTGATCATCGGGGTCGGGCTCCTGATCCTGATTCGCCACAAGTCGAGCCTCGGCGGCGTCGGGATCCTGGCGCTGTGGCTGCAGGAGAAGCGCGGCTGGCGGGCGGGCCGGGTGCAGCTCGCCATCGACGCGGTCATCCTGGCGGCGACGGTGTTCGTGCTCGATCCGGCGCACGTGGCGCTGTCGCTGATCGGCGCGGTGGCGCTCAACGTGGTGCTGATCCTCAACCACCGACACGGACGCTACGCCGGCTATTGACCGCCGACGCGACGGGAGGCCGGCTCAGTTGGAGGCGGTCTTGGCGTTGGCGGGCTTGGACATCAGACCGTCGATGCGGTCGCGCTCGCGCTTGAACTCGGCCAGCATGCCGCCGTTCAGTTCCTTGCCGCGCGGCAGCTTCACGCGCATCGGGTCGACGAAGGCGGAGTTGATCAGCACCTCGTAGTGGAGATGCGGGCCGGTGGAGACGCCGGTCGATCCGACGTAGCCGACGATCTGGCCCTGGCGCACCTTGGCGCCCTTGTCGACGCCCTTGCCGAAGCCGGACATGTGGCCGTAGCCGGTTTCGTAGCCGTTGGCGTGTTGGAGGCGGACGTAGCGGCCGTAACCGCCCTTCCAACCGGATTCGAGCACGGTGCCGTTGCCGGAGGCGAAGATCGGCGTGCCGATCGGGGCGGCCCAGTCGACGCCGGTGTGCATGCGGTAGTAGCCGAGCACCGGATGGCGGCGGCCGCCGAAGCCGGAGCGATAGATGCCGCCGTCCATCGGCTTGCGCATCAGGAACTTCTTCGCGCTCTTGCCGGCCTCGTCGTAGTAGTCGACGGTGCCGTCGTCGGGCGAGCGGTAGCGGTAGTAGCGCTTGGGCTGACCGGCGACGGAGATCGAGGCGTAGAGGATCTCCTGGCTGGCCTTGGGATCGCCCTCGTCCTCGGCGGCGTAGAGCACCTCGAACTGATCGCCGTGACGAACGCGCTGATTGAAGTCGACGTCGAAGGAATAGATGTCGACCAGCTGCTTGATCATCTTGCGCGGGATCTGGTTGTCGATCGCGGTCTGGTAGAGGCTGAGGTAGAGCGAGGGAACGCCCGAGGCCTCGGCGATGGTCTCGTCCTCGTCCTCGGTGGCGGCGACGTCGTCGCCGAGGCCGGGTTCCTGCGCGCCGACGAAGCTGCCGTAGTCGTCGAGGGCGATGGTGCCGATGTGGACGTTGTCCTTGTTGTAGACCGAGACGCGGACCGGCTTCAGCTTCTCGGTCTGGTCGATCTTGGCGGTGCCGATGCGGATGCGCTGGCCGGGCTCGAGGGCGTTGAGGCCGAAGCTCTTGGCGAAGACGCGGGCGGCCTCGGCGATGGCCTTGTCGTCGGCGCCGGCGTCGCGCAGGAGCGAGCGCAGCGTGTCGCCCTTGTCGATGGTGGTGGTCTTCTCGTCGAGACCGTTACCGGTCTGGGCACCGGCACGCTCCACGTCGCTCTTGGGGAAGAACGACACGTTCTCCGGCACGATGCGCATGGCCAGCGCCGAGGCGAGGCCGCCGGGGCCGGCGGCGCCGGCGAAGAGCGAGCCCTCGGTGGAGACGGGGAGGGCGGCGACCTGGATCGAACCGTCCGACAGGAAGCGGGCCTGATCGCCGACGATCTGCTCGACGTCGTGCTCGGCCATGACGATGTCGGAATCGAAGCCGGCGGTATCGAGGGGAAGGTCGCGGGTGCGCAGGGTGATCTCACCCTCGACGGTGGCGTCGTAGAAGGCAGGGTTGCGCGCCGAGGAGCCGCGACCGGTGAGAACCTCGGTGTCGGCGAAGACCTTCAGCGGATTGAAGGGCGGGATGTCGGCGGTCGCCTCGGTCTTCTTCAGCGTGAGCGGCGCGGCGACGCGCACGAAGGGGCGGACGCGGACGAGGTCGCGATCACCGATGCGGGTCATGGTCGACAGGTTGAGGACCTGGCGGGTGGTGGTGCGCTCGGAGGCGACGCGCAGGCGATCGGTCTTGGCGAGAACGCCGGTGCCGACGGTGAGAGGGCGCTCGACCGGCCGGGTCGCGGGCGCGGGGGCGGAGGTGAGCTCCACCGGCGTGGCGGCGAGGGTGTGGCGGCCGTCGAGGGCGACGTAGAGCGCGCCGCCCATGAGGAAAGTCGAGGTGAAGGCGGTCAGGACGGTGCCGGCCATCCAGCGCAGCGACAGCGCGCGCCGATCGAAGGGGCCGACGCCGCCGCCGACGTGGAGCGGAAGCTCCTCGCCCAGGTCGATGGTGTGGTCTCGGTCGTGACGGGTGGTGTTGCGCATCGGCTCTCGGTTCGGCGGCGTCGGGCCGTCGGGCTGGGTTTGCGGTTGGCCGTACTCGAACACGAGAAAAACGGCAATCTTCCGACCGGCGACCGCCCGCGAGGCTCTCGCGAGGCGACGGCGCGCGACGCGGCGAAGCAGTCGGGCCGTCGTCGTCACCCTGCCCCCACCTCCGCGATCCGTCAACGGCGGGGGCGGATCGGCCGGGCCGTTCGGGGAGGGCCGGCGGTGGGGGCGGAATGTGGATTTCACGCGCGCTCGCGCGAGGGAGCGACGCGACCGGCCATTCACGGCGGAAAACCGCGCCGAGCGGAGGGTCGGGCGCCCCGGACACGTCGCACGATCGTCATCCACAGTCACAAGCCGTTGTTTTCATGCGGTTTTTCAGAAATTTGAAAAATTGTGCGCCGCCGAGAAGAATTTTTCGAAACAGGTGTTGACGGGTCTCGGGGGCTCCCTTATAACCCCACTCAACGACGGCGGCGGTGCCGCTGGCGACGAAATCCTTCGCTCTGCGAACCGGCGA
>JBEOKB010000011.1:0-12776 GCA_040275425.1 Siculibacillus sp.
ATCCCTTTCATCCCCTTGTGTGGCTGGCGAACGCGATCGCGCGCGCGGGGCGGTTCCTGCGCGCAGGCGACATCGTGACCACCGGCGCGTATGGCGGCGGCCACGCCATACGCGCGGGATCGCGCGCGCGTGGTCGCGTCGAGGGGCTCGGCGCGCGGGCACTGGAGCGGACCGAGGGGGCGTTGCAGCGCATTCTCCTGGAGCAGTACGCGGTGCTCGACACGCGCGGCGACGACGCGGCGGCGACGGCGGAGGTGCGCGCGCAGCAGCGCGAATGGACGGCGGAGCTGCCGCTGGCGACGGCGACGGGCACGTCGATCGTGCAGATGACGGTCGAGCGCGACGCGCCCGAGGCCGGGGCGACGGCGGCGTCGAGCGGATGGCGGGTGCGGTTCGCGCTCGACGTCGAGCCGATCGGGCCGGTGCATGCGCAGATCGGGCTGGCGGGCGAGCATCTGTCGATCGGGCTGTGGGTCGAGCGGGCCGACATGGCGGCGCGGCTCGCCGACGAGGTCGGGCAGTTGCGCGGGGCGCTGGAGGCGGCGGCGATCCCGGTCGAGGCGATCCACCTCTCGACCGGCGCGCCACCGACGGCGGGGCGGGCGGCGACGGCCGGGTCCGGCCGGTTCATCGACGTCAGTCTGTGAGGGGGAGCCCATGAGCGGCGACGACACCGACAAGAAGCGCCTCGCCGTAGCGCTGCGCTACGAGGCGCCGGGGGCGCCGGTGGTGGTGGCCAAGGGCGAGGGCGTGGTGGCCGACGCGATCGTCGCCACCGCCGAGGGCGCGGGCGTGGCGGTGCAGGAAAACCCGCTGCTGGCCACGGCGCTCGCCGCCGTCGAGCTCGATCGGCCGATTCCGGAGGTGCTCTACAAGGCGGTGGCCGAGGTGATCGGCTTCGTACTGCGCTCGTCGGGCAAGATGAAGTGACGGGGGGCGCGCGCGAAATCGGTCAAGGTGCGGGGCGGGCGAGGGTGGTCTTCTCGCGCGCGTGGCGCCGGAGGGGCGCGAGCATCGACGAGGGAGCGGGCATGAGATCGGTGACGGCCACGATACTGGCGGCGGCGATGATCGCCGCGGGCGCGGGCGAGGCGGCGTTCGCGGCGGCGGGGTGTCGCGCGATCGACGGCAAGCCGCGATTCGAGATCGTCGGCGAGGTGGCGCGCGACCGGGCGAGCGGGCTCGAGTGGAAGCGCTGTTCGGTCGGGGCGACGTGGTCGGGCACGGCCTGCGAGGGCGAGGCGGCGAGCCTGACGCTGGACGAGGCGGAAGCCGCGGCGAAGGCGGCGGGCGACGATTGGCGCCTGCCGGACGTGAAGGAACTCTACGAGCTGATCGACGACGACTGCGGCAAGCCGCCCGCCGACGTCGGCGCGTTCCCGGACGTGCGCGAGAGCGATCTCGAAGGCGCGGGGGCGTGGACCTCGACGCCGGTCGGGCTGGCGGAGCTGTGGTTCTACGTCGATCTCGGCTCGGGCGTCGCCGACGGCCACAGCCGCGACTTCCGCATATCGGCGCGGCTGGTGCGTTCCAAGAGGTGAGTGATCAGGCGCGGCAGTGCTCGATCAGGCGATCGAGGAAGACGCCGCACTTCTCCAGCTCGGACTTCTCGATGAACTCGTCGGGGATGTGGGCCTGACCGATCGAGCCGGGGCCGACCACGACGGTCGGGATGCGGCCCATGGCGACGAACAGGCCCGCCTCGGTGCCGTAGGCGACCTTGGTGTGGTCGTTGCGGCCCGCCAGCCGCTTGGCGAGCACGGTGGCCTCGTCCTCGGGCGGGGTGTCGAAGCCGGGGAAGCCGTTGACCAGTTCGATCACGACGCCGGCCTCGGGCGAGCGGGCCTTCATCCACGGTTCGACCTTCTCGGCGACGAAGGCGCGCAGGCGGTCCTCGAACGGCTGGTGGTCGATACCGGCCAGCATACGGAACTCGAACTCGAAGGTGCAGCGCTCGGGCACGATGTTGAGCGCCGTGCCGCCGGAGATGGTGCCGACGTGGCTGGTCGAGAACGGTACGTCGTAGAGCGGGTCGCGCGGGCCGGTCGCCTCGAACTCGCGGCCGATGGCGCGGATCTCGGCGATGATCTCCATCGCCGCCTCGATGGCGTTGACGCCCTGGGGCGCGAGCGAGGAGTGGCAGGAGCGACCGTGGACGGTGACGCGGTAGCTCCACTTGGCCTTGTGGGCGATCACCACGCCCATGTTGGTCGGTTCGCCGACGAAGGCGGCCAGCGGCGGGGTCGGGGCCAGCTCGTCGATGCGGGCGAGCGCGTTGCGCACGCCGATGCAGCCGACTTCCTCGTCGTGGCTGAGGCAGAGGTGGATCGGCTTCTTCAACGGCGCAGCCAGCATGGCGTCGAGACGCGACAGGCAGACGGCGGCGAAGCCCTTCATGTCCGAGGTGCCGCGGCCGTAGAGGCGCGAACCCACCTCGGTGAGGGTGAAGGGATCGGTCGCCCAGTTCTGATCCTCGACCGGCACGGTGTCGGTGTGGCCGGACAGCACGTAGCCGGGGGCGTCCTTCGGGCCGATCGTCGCCCACAGGCAGGCCTTGGTGCCGGTCGGATCGAGCACGCGCTCGAACGGCACGCCGTGGCGCGCGAGCAGGTCCTCGACCCAGGCGATCAGCTCGAGGTTCGAGTTGCGGCTGGTGGTGTCGAAGGCGATCAGGCGGGAGAGAATGTCGATGGCGCGGGCGGTCATGAGGACTCGGCGATGGGGGCGGTGGCGAGGGACGCGGCGGCGAAGTGGTCAGTCTAGCGACATTCCACCTCGCCGCGCCAGTGCCGAGGACGGGTTCAGCGTGTGAGCCGTCCGGCCCGCAGGTCGGCGATCGCGCCTTCGAACGGGTGGAAGGTCATGCGGATGCGGTGGCGGCCCGGCTCGACCGCGACGGCGCGGAAGAGCACGTTCGCGCGCACGATCTCGACCCTGCGGCCGTCGAGTTCGGCCTTCCACCACGGGTGAAAGGCATCGAACAGGACGACGTGACCGGCCTTCTCGGCCTCGACGTCGACGACGACCTCGGCGTGGTGCCAGGCGGCGAGGGCGGCGCGGCCCGCAGGTGCGTCCCCGGCCGGAGCGACGGCGGCCGCGCCCTCGATCAGCACCTCGCGGCGCGGGTCGAAGCGCTCGGGCCAGCGGCCGGTGGCGCGGATCTCGGCGAAGTCGGCCGAGCGGGCGGCGTCGACGAAGAGGACGCGGGGCAGGGCGCGCGGGTTCTCGTAGACGAAGGTCTCCGGGCGACCGGGGGCCTTCTCCAGACCGGCGACGGCGGGGAAGCGGGCGACCGGCACGAGGCGGCCGGGCGGCAGCTTCGGGTCGATCTTCTCCACCGCCACGCCGGTGACGATCCAGCGCAGGCCGAGCATGTCGCCGAGGAGGGAATCGTAGCTCGGGTTGAGCGGCGCCCAGGTCTTCTGCTCGGGGATGGCGACGTGGTCGATCGCCCCGGTCGCCTCGGCGTATTCGCGGATGCGCAGCGGGTTGTAGCCGAGCGTGTGCTCGAGGCCGTGGACCATGCCGGCGTTGGGCCAGTGGAAGCCGACACCGGCCAGCTCGACGCGGTCGCGCCGGGTCGGCGAGGTGGTCTCGGCGACGCGCGCCTTCAGGAAGGAGATCACCGGATCGTCGGTGCGGGTGTCGAGGGCGGCGAAGGTGGAGGACGGGTAGGCGGTCGATTCGCTCGGGGCGTTGTTCCAGGCGAGGTCGACGGTGGTGAAGGCGATCACGATCAGGGTGAGCGCGAGCCCGGCGCCGCGGGCGGCGAGGGAGCGGCCGAAGGCGAGGATCACGAGGGCGACGCCGGAGAAGACGATCGCGGCGACCAGCGGCTTCCACACCAACGGCAGGCTGGCGGCGCGCAGGCCGAAGGCGATCGGCAGCACGGCGAAGACCACGATCAGGATCGCGCCCTGGGCCAACCGCTCGACGAGGCGGGCCGGGGCGAAGCCGCCCTTCAGCGCACGGTCGATCAGCAGGGCGCCGAGGACCGAGATCGAGAAGCCGATCAGGAAGGTGGCGTCGGCGGGGCGGCGGTAGAGCTTCACGCCGGGCAGCCAGTCGTACATCAGCGCGAAGGCCGGGGTGTAGCGGCCGACGGCATAGAGCACGAAGAACAGCGCGGCGGCGGCCTGGAAGCGGATGCCCTTCGCCAGAAGTCCGCCACGGGCGACGCCGAGCATCAGGATCGCCATGATCGGCAGCGCGCCCGCATAGAGCGCGACCATGTTCTGGGCGAGATAGACGTCGGTGATGCCGAAGGCGGGGCTGGGCGGGCCCCAGAAGTCGACGTCGGGGGCGCCCTGGCCGAACAGGTCGGCGATCACGGCGGTGATCAGGGCCTGGGGCGGCAGCGAGCCCTTGTCGGCGCCGGCGAGATCGATGGCCGGGCGGTTGGACGAGGCGGCGAGCAGCAGGGTCAGGACGACCGGCACCACCACGACCAGGAGACCGCCGAGCGCACCGGCGCCGAGCGGGGCGATCGAGCCGCCGACGCGGGCGAGGCGGCGTTCGCCGGAAAGGAGCTCGGCGAGCGTCCAGGCGACGAGGAAGCCGAGGCCGAGCAGGGCGATCTGATCGCGGCCTACGGCGAGGAAGCCGGCGGCGAGACCGGAGGCGAAGCCCCAGCCGAGCGAGCGACGCTCGAGGGCGCGGGCGAGCAGGAACCACACCACCGGGATCAGCGCGTAGCTCATCACCTGACCGGTGTGCTGGAGCCGCCACGCGGCCGAGCCGCCGAAGGCGAAGGACAGCGCGGCGAGGGCGGCGGCGGCGGGGTGGACGTCGCGGTCGCGCAGGCGGGCGGCCAGCGCCAGTCCGCCGAGGCCGAGCATGGCGAAGACGGTGGCGTCCATCGCCACGGCGCCGGGGTCCGGGTGGACGAGCGACAGCACGAAGAAGGCGGGCACGAAGATCAGCGACTGCGGATCGGCGATCTGCGGCCAACCGGCGTAGATCCAGGGATTCCACAGGAAGCTCTCGCCGGCGTGGATCGCGTGGGCGAGGAAGGCGAGCTGCGGCCGGAAATGGGCCTCGGCGTCCCAGGGCACGGTGTAGCCGCCGAACAGCCACGGCCGGGTCAGCGCGAACCACGCGGCGACCAGCGCGGTCAGCACCACGACGCGCGCGAGAGTGCCACGAGCGGTCGCGGCGGAATCAACGGGCATCGCGGGGAACCTGCGTGGTGTCGGGCGGGGGGGCGAAGGGGCCGATCTGGCGCAGCGGGCGATCGAAGCCGATCGCCTCGCGCTCGAAGTAGAGCGGGCGGCGCTTCACCTCGGAGAAGACGTGGCCGAGGTACTCGCCGATGATGCCGAGACCGACCAGCTGGATGCCGGCGAAGAACAGGATCGTCACCATCAGCGACGGGTAGCCGGGGACGTCGGCGCCGAACAACAGGGTCTTGATCAGGACGTAGGCGCCGTAGAGGAGCGCGGTCGCCGAGACCAGGGAGCCGATCAGGGCCCAGACCTTCAGCGGCAGCGTGCCGAAGGAGGTGATGGCGGCGGCGGCGAGGCGCACCAGCTTGAGGAAGCCCCACTGCGAGGTGCCGGCGTGGCGTTCCTCCATCGTCACCGCGACGGTGGTGGTGCGGAAGCCGGCCCAGGCGAACAGGCCGCGATTGAAGCGATTGCGCTCGGGCATGGCGAGGAAGGCGTCGACGACGGAGCGATCGATCGCCGAGAAGTCGCCGGTCTCGCGATCGACGCGGATCTCGCTCATGTACTCGAACAGCTTGTAGAAGCCGCGCGACAGGGCGTTGCGCACCGCTCCGCCGCGATCGAGGTCGACGCGGCGGGCGTAGACGAGGTCGTAGCCCTCGTCGCGCCAGGGGGCGAGAAGAGCGGGGATCGACTCGGGCGGATGCTGGAGGTCGCTGTCCATCACCACGACCACGGCGCCGGTGGAGCGGGCGAGACCGGCGGTGACGGCGATCTCCTTGCCGAAGTTGCGCGACAGGGCGACGATGCGCAGCGCCGGGATCTTCTCGCGGAAGGTCTTGAGACGGGCGAGGGTGTCGTCGCGCGAGCCGTCGTCGACGGTGATGATCTCATAGGGTCGGCCGAGGCCGTCGAGCACGGGGACGAGGCGTTCGAACAGCCGATCGAGGCCGCGCGACTCGTTGTGCATCGGCATGACCACACTGATCACCGGGGCCGGAGCCGTCACGGGCAGGCCGCCCTCCGGGTAAACCGTCATCGTCGAATTCCTTTTCACCTGAAACCCGGCTGGTGTATCCATCCGAAGCGCGCAGGACACATCTCACCGGGAAATCGCGATGCGTCAATGCCCGTCGGGACGCGAAGGTGGTCGTGGCCCGTCGTGACGCGTTCGATGGAGACAGGGATGTCGTCGGGTCGAAAAATCGTGATGTGCGCCGACGACTTCGGCCATTCCGAGGACGTCGACGTCGCGGTGATCGATCTGGCCGAGCGCGGGCGTCTGACGGCGGCCGGCTGCATGGTCGGCGGCCCCGCCTTCGCCGCCGACGCGCCGCGACTGGTCGCGCTCGCCGATCGCATCGACATGGGCCTCCATTTCGCTCTCACCGACTTTCTCCCGCTCGGGCCGATGCCCGGACTGACCGACGGGGCGCGTCCGCCGTCGCTGAAGACGGTGCTGACGCGCGCGCTCACCGGGCGGCTTCCCTACGAGGAGATCAAGGCGGAGATCGGGCGTCAGGTCGGCCGTTTCCGGGAGATCACGGGGCGAGATCCCGACTTCGTCGACGGCCATCAGCACGTCCACGTCTTCCCGACCGTGCGCGCCGCGCTGTTCGCCTGCTTCGACGAGGGCGTGCTCGACGCGCGGCGGACGTGGTTGCGCGACTGCGCCGAGAGCCCGATCGCGGCGATCCGGCGCGGCATCGAGGTGCCGAAGGTCCTGTTCATCTCGGCGCTGTCGGCCGGGTTCGGGCGGGCGGCGCGGCGGCGCGGCATCCGCGTCAACGACGGGTTTCGGGGCATCACCGCGTTCGATCCGGCGCAGGTGGAGCGTCTGTTCCCGAAGTTCCTCGAGGGCGAGGGGCGGGCGCCGCTGGTGATGTGCCATCCGGCCACGACGGCGATCCCGGCGCCGGCGGGTGATCCGATCGCGGCGGCGCGGCGGGCGGAATGGGCCTATCTGGCGAGCGAGCGCTTCGCCGCCGATCTGGCGCGGGCGGAGGTCTCTCCGGCGCGGCCGAGCACGGTGTTCGCGAACGCGTGAGCGCTCAGGCGAAGGCGCGGGCGAGCAGGGTCTCGGGGTCGTCGCCCTCCTCCATGTCCACGACGTCGACCGACAGGGTGATCCAGGTCGGCCCGGTCGAGCCGGGCACGGCATAGGCGGTCGTCTCGAGGATCGAGGAGATGCGGTCGGCGACCGGCATGGCGCCGTCGGCGTCGGTGGCGGGCAGGAGCAGGGCGATGCGATCGCCGCCGGCTCGGGCGGCGAGGTCCTCGCCGCGCACGAGGCGGGCGACCATGCGGCCGATCTGGGCGAGCAGGCGATCGCCGGCGGCCCAGCCCCATTCGGCGTTGATCTCGGCCAGTTCGACGATACGCAGGCCGATCACCGCCAGGGGGGCGCCGTCGTCGCGGGCGTCGTCGATCAGGGCGGCGAGGTGTTCCATCAGGAAGGCGCGACGATAGAGGCCGGTGGCGGCGTCGAGGGTCGATTCGTGACGGAGATCGCCGTAGGCGGCCTTGAGCGAGCGACGCAGGCGATGCTCGGTCATGGCGCCCTCGACGCGTTCGGCGAAGAGCTTCTCGCTCTCGTCGGCGAAGACGAGATCGGTGGCGCCGGCGGCGTGGGTGGCCTCGATCAGGCGCGGGTCGGTCTCGCCGGTGAGGACGACGGCGGGAACCGCGAAGGTGTCGGGGTTGCGGCGCAGGATCTCGAGGAAGTCGACGGCGTCCTCGAGCGGCAGGTTGACGACGATGCCGTCGAAGGGGCGGCGCTCGAGATAGTCGACGGCGGTGTCGATGGTGAAGGCGCCGACCAGGGTGGCGCGCTTCGACAGGGCGCGTTCGATGGTGAAGTAGCGGATGCCGGCGCCGACCACGAGGACGTGGGCGTCGTCGTCGGGAAGGGCGGCGAGGTCGGGCTCGGCGCGCGACAGGCCGAAGCGGGCGGCGGTGTCGAGGCGGCGGACCATCTCGGCGCGCATGGTGGCGAGGCGGGTGAGCGAGCCGAGACGGGAGGAGACGTGGCCGATCGACCACGGCGCGCGGATGACGTCGGAGAGCCCGATCGGGCGCTCCTCGGGGCGGGCGGTCTCGTCGACGGCGACGACGGGCAGGCGGCGGGCGCCGCGCAGCATCGACATGCGGGCGGCGGCGTCGAGATAACGGTTGCGGTCGACCTCGCCCTCGGTGGCGGCGAAGTTGAGCACGACGACGTCGGGGTGTTCGCCGCGGGCCTGATCGAGGGTGCGGGCGAGTGGCACGGCGTGGACGTCCCATCCCTCCGCGCGGATGCCGTCCCAGAGGCGACGGGTCTCCGGACGGGGGGATTCTTCGATGACGAGGACGCGCCCGCGATAGGACATGACGACACTTCTCCCAATTCGAGAAGTATCGTCCCCTTCCGGTTAACGTCGCATCAACGGTGTCGGCGCGGCGGCCGCGCGCGGGGGGCTCAGGGGCGGGCCATCAGGTGCTGGGCCATGCCGGAGCGCAGGACGCGGCCGGAGGGGCCGCGCGCGATGGCGGGCACGGCGAAGACGCGGGTCGGGATCTTGGCGAGGCCGATGCGGGTCTCCTCGACGGCGCGCAGGAATTCCTCCTCGTCGAAGCGGCGGCCGGGGCGGGGCACCACGGCGGCGGCGACGCTCGGGCCGGCGTCGGCGTCCTCGACCACCAGGGCGGCGGCGTCGGCGATGCCCTCGATCGAGCGGTAGACCAGATCGAGCGCGTCGAGATCGAGGATGGTCTGACCGATGCGGGCGGCGCCGTCGGTGCGTCCGGCCGGCTCGAAGGTCGGCGGCTGGGCGGTGACGATGCGGGCGCCGAGGCCGGTCGGGGTCCAGCCGTCGGCGTCACGCGGGCGGTGCTTGCGCTCGTTGCCGGTCATCGGCCAGTTGAAGTGGGGCACCATGGCGCCGCGCACCTGGATCTCGCCGCCGAGCGGGCGTCCGCCGATCATCTGACCGGCGCGCTGGGGAATGGCCTTGAGGCGCATCTCGATCAGGGTGGGGGCCATCGGCGTCTCGGCCGGGGCGCCGGTCGGGCCGATCGGCAGGGCGCGGGCGAGGGCGGATTCGGTGCGGCGGCGGGCGACCAGGGCATAGGCGCCGAGCGGCGTCACGTCGATCACCTCGGTGCCGTGCGGCATCGGCCGGTCGGCGGCCTCGTCGTCGGCGACGGCGATCACGGCGGCGGTGGAGCGATGGGCGGTGAGGCGTTCGGCGAAGCGGGCGGCGAAGCGCTGCGGCAGCAGAACGTGGGTGGCGCCGGTGGCGGCGGCCTCGGCGGCGAGCGCGTCGGTGCCGCGCGGCAGGCCGCAGACCAGGGTGGCGCCGGAGACGAGCCAGGGCACCAGGGCGACGCCGATGCCGATCAGGCCGGTGGGGGCGAAGGGGGTCAACACCACGCTGGAGGCGTCGATGCGGGCCTCGAGCAGGGTCATCAGACCGGTGGCGATCCAGTGATTGTGCGAGCGCGGCAGCGGCATGGCGCGGCTACCGGTGGGCTCGGTCGAGGGCTCGGCGCCCTCCTCGGCGGGCAGCGACACGATCTCGACGGTGAGGGCGTGGTCGGCGGGATTGCCCTTGCGAGAGATCTCGGGCGGGCTGCCCAGCGAGGCGGCCTCGGCGAAGACCAGCCCCAGATCGACCAGACCGTCGGGCAGGTCGCCGCCGGCGCCGAAGACGTAGCGGATCTGGAACAGCTCGGCGGCGACGTCGCGCAGGCGCTCGCCGTGGGCCTCGGTCTCGGTGCGCGCGGTGGTGACGATCGCCTTCACGCCGAGGCGGCGGAACACGTCGATGGCGTCGGCCTCACGGGTGCCGAGCGGCAGCGGGGCGACGATCAGACCGGCGCGCGAGCAGGCGAGGAAGGCGACGGTGGCGTCGATCGTCGGCGGCATCTGCAGGGCGATCACGGTGTCGGGCAGCAGGCCGACGGCGGCGAAGAAGGCGGCGAGGGCGTCGACGCGGACCCGGAGGTCGCGCCACGTCAGACGCTCGGGGGCGCCACCGGTCCAGTCCGGGCGATCGGAGAAGTCGATCAGGGCGGGGTGATCGGGACGGCTCTCGGCGTTCTTGGCGACGATCTGGTCGAGGGTCACGCGGCCCCACACGCCGGTCGACGTGTGAACGCGCGATTCGTCTTCGCGTGCGACGATCATCGTCTCTCCCCTTCCGCCTTCCCGCCGTCGCGGACCCACCAGGTCGGCAACGCCCAGCCCGTCGACGGAGTCTTGGCGGGATGTTCGATTCGCGTCCAGTGGGCGAGCCACTGTCCCGGCAAATGAAACAGTGGAACGACGTAGAATCCGGACATCAGCACCCGATCGAGCGCTCTGGTGGCGGCGACGAGGTCGTCGCGCGAGCGGGCGGCGAGGAGGGCGTCGATCGCCGCGTCGGCGGCGGGGCTGCGGACGCCGGGCAGATTGAACGAACCCTCCTGCGCGGCGGCGTGGGAGGTCCAGCGGTGGATCTGCTCGTTGCCGGGCGAGGCGGAGGCGGGCCACACCCACATGGTCACGTCGAAGTCGAAGGTCTTGCGGCGCATCTCGTACTGGGCGGCGTCGACGGTGCGCACGCGCGCGTCGATGCCGAGCGCGGCGAGCGTGCGCTGCCAGCCGACGGCGAGGCGCTCCTGTTCGCGGGTCTGGGTCAGGATCTCGAAGGCGAGCGGCTCGCCGGTGGCGGCGGAGACGAGACGCGTGCCGTCGCGGCGCCAGCCGGCGGCGGTGAGCAGGTCCCAGGCGGCGCGCAGGGCGACGCGGTCGCGGCCGGAGGCGTCGGTGGTGGGCATGCGCCAGGTGCCGTCGAGGACGGCGGGGGCGACGGCGTCGGCGAAGGGCGCCAGGATCTCCCGCTCGCGCGCGTCGGCGGGACGGGCGTAGGCCGACAGTTCGCTCTCGTCGAAGAAGCCCTTCTGGCGTTCGTAGAGATCGTGGAACAGGTTCTTGTTGGCCCATTCGAAGTCGAACAGGCGGGTCAGCGCCTCGCGCAGGCGCACGTCGGCGAAGAGCGGGCGGCGGGTGTTGAGGGCGAAGCCGGTCATGCCGCGCGGCACGTCGAGCGGCAGCGTCAGGCGGGCGACGCGGCCGTCGCGGGCGGCGGGGAAGTCGTAGTAGACGGCCCAGCGGCCGGGATCGCTCTCGGAGACGAGATCGAGCAGGCCGGACTTGAACCCCTCCATCAGGGCGTTGCGGTCGCGGAAATACTCCCAGCGCAGTTCGTCGGCGTTGTAGAGGCCGCGCCGCGCCGGAAGGTCCTTCGCCCAGTAGTCGGGATCGCGGACGAGGGTGATGCGCGCGCCCGGTTCGACGGCGGCGACGCGATAGGGACCGGAGCCGATCGGCGGGCGCAGGGTGGTCGCCTCGAATTCGCGATCGGCCCAGTCGTGGGCGGGCAGGATCGGCATCAGGCCGAGAATCAACGGCAGCTCGCGGTTCTCGGCGGTCTTCAGGCGAAAGCGCACGGTGCGGGCGTCGAGGGTCTCGACCTTCGCCACGTCGCGGTAGTTCGAGCGCATGTAGGGCAGGCCCTTCTCCCGCAGCGTCTCGAAGGAGAAGACCACGTCCGCGGGCGTGACGGGCGCGCGGTCGGAGAAGCGGGCGGCGGCGTGCAGGCGGAAATCGACGGTCAGGCCGTCGTCGGCGACGTCGATGGTCTCGGCGAGCAGGCCGTAGAGCGTGAAGGGCTCGTCGAGGCCGCGCTCCATCAGGCTCTCGTAGACGTTGGCGCCCTCGGCGCCGCCGCGCATGCCGGTGGCGGGGTTGCCCTTGAACACGAAGGGGTTCAGCGAATCGAACGAGCCGACCACGCCGAGGGTGATGCGCCCGCCCTTGGGGGCGGCGGGGTCGGCATAGGGGAAGTGCGCGAAGTCGGGGGCGAGGCGCGGCGTGCCGTGGACGGCGATCGAGGATCGCGGCTCGGCGAGGGCGGGGGCGGCGAAGAGGGAGAGGGCGAGGCCGAAGGCGGCGAAGAGTGCGCGCGAGAGGGACCGGCGGGCGCGGGTCCGCGGGCGGGCACGAGCGGCCGCGCTCCCGTCACCGTGGCGCGGTCGCGTCACTGAAGCGTCGATTGCGGTCGTCACGTCGTTCCTCGTCCGGCGAATCCCCGGCGCGATGCTAGCACGACGGAGGGGGATCGTTTCCGGGCGCGTCGGCGCGCGAGCGGCCCCGCGCGAAAAGGGCGAGGGTACGGCTGGAAATCCGCCGGGGGAGAGGCTATGGATCGGGCGCGATCGTTTTCGTGACGACATGGTTTCGCCCAGATCGGTCGGCATCTCGACCGGGCTCGAGTTCGAGTCCACGTCGGTCTCGAACGGGACCGGTATCGGGAGAGACGAGAGGTCTTGCGGTCACGCGCGGGTGTCCACGGTTCGGGAGGCCGGATCGGGACGAAGCGCCGACGAACACTTCGAGGACATGGATTCCAATGGCTGACAGCTTCCTTCGCGCGACGGTTCCGACGATCTCGGCAGGCCTGGCCCGCACGCTCCTCGTCGCTCTCGCCACGGTGGCTCTGCCGCTCATGGCCGAGGCGCAGACCGCTCCCGCTCCGGCCGCTCCCGCCCCGGCCGCCCCCGCTCCGGCGGCGCCGAAGCCCGCCGCCC
>JBEOKB010000012.1:0-21075 GCA_040275425.1 Siculibacillus sp.
TCGCGTCATGTACCACCCACCTGCATAAGCCGGGTGGGGCCGGGACGGGTTCGGCTCGTCGAAAAAGTTCATACACCGTGCGGTCAAAGACCGATCCGGACAAAGTCCGAACATCCCTTCCCGCCCCTCGCTCAGAAAACCCCAGCCACCCTCCGTCGGGTTTAAGTATTTCCTCCGTCGTTCGACCACTCAAGAGTAAATTCTCCCGATGACGAGCGACGACTTTCTCCTCATAGTATCTCTCAGCCTCATTTCTCCTGGCAATCAGGTCCGCCTCATACCCGTTCGGCGTCGAGTACAAGCCCTGCCGAGAACGCCATACTGGATCGATCGCTCGAATGCGCGCAACGACATCTCGAAGCTGCACCTGAAGCTGGTTGATACGGGCAGCCTGACCGAGACCAATTTGAATCTCCAGCGCGTCTATTCGAAGCGGCCGGTACATCGGGCGAGCCCCGCCTCCGGCCTGTGCCAGCAGAACTCGTTCGCTCCTCGTCGGCGAAACATCGGTGTTCCCGTGTCCATCCGTCCGCTGCCCTCCGCCGGGACTGCCGGCAGGAACGCGCGGTTGGTTCGGATCAAAACGCCGGAGAGCGAGGCGAAGGCGCCAGGCGGCGAAATGGAAGGGAAGGCAGCGGTATCGGCCCGCGATCCGGCGAGGATACTCCTCTGAGATCGATGGTAGGGCCGCGGGACGGTCGGGTCGGTCGCAGTGGGCATGACGAGGTTCCATCTCGAAGAGACGGGCCATCATGCGGCCGTTCGGGGGCACCGAGAGCAAGAGCGCCGATATCCTCCGACGCGGAAACGCCGCCGCGGGTCTCCCCTCGGCGGCGTTCTCTCTCCCGGGCGGCGCGGGTTTGCCCCACGCGCGTTTCCTCGAAGGGAGGGACGGAGCGGCGGACCGCTCCGTCGATCGGGTCACTTCACGATCTGGGCCAGCTTGCCCGAGGCATAGGCGGCGGCGACCGCCTCCAGCTCGAGCGGCTTGATCTTGGAGGCGTTGCCCGCCGTGCCGAAGGCCTCGAAGCGAGCCTTGCAGACCTTGGAGGCCGCCTTCTGGGCGTCCGCCAGATACTTGCGCGGGTCGAACTCGCTCGGCTTGGTGGCGAAGTGACGACGGATGGCGGCGGTCATCGCCAGACGCAGGTCGGTGTCGATGTTGACCTTGCGCACGCCGTACTTGATGCCCTCGACGATCTCCTCGACCGGGACGCCGTAGGTCTCCTTCATGTCGCCGCCGAACTCGCGGATCTCGGCGAGGAGTTCCTGCGGCACCGACGAGGAGCCGTGCATCACCAGATGGGTGTTGGGGATGCGGGCGTTGATCTCCTTGATGCGCGAGATGGCGAGAATTTCGCCCGTCGGCTTCTTGGTGAACTTGTAGGCGCCGTGCGAGGTGCCGATGGCGATGGCGAGCGCGTCGACCTGGGTGCGCTTGACGAAGTCGGCGGCCTGGTCGGGATCGGTCAGGAGCTGTTCGCGGGTCATGGTGCCCTCGGCGCCGTGACCGTCCTCCTTGTCGCCCTTCATCGTCTCGAGCGAGCCCAGAACGCCGAGCTCGCCTTCGACCGACACGCCGATCGAGTGGGCGAAGGCGACCACGGTGGCGGTCGTCTCGACGTTGTACTCGTAGCTCGCGACGGTCTTGCCGTCGGCCTGGAGCGAGCCGTCCATCATCACCGAGGTGAAGCCCGAGCGGATCGCCGCCTGGCAGATCGCCGGCGAGGCGCCGTGGTCCTGATGCATGCAGACCGGGATGTCCGGATAGGCCTCGACGGCGGCCTGGATCAGGTGGCGCAGGAACTGTTCACCGGCGTACTTGCGGGCGCCGGCGGAGCCCTGGAGGATGACGGGGCTGTCGGTCTCGCGGGCCGCTTCCATGATGGCGCGGACCTGTTCCATGTTGTTCACGTTGAAGGCCGGCAGGCCGTAGCCGTTCTCGGCGGCGTGGTCGAGCAACTGGCGCATGGAAACGAGCGGCATCGGAGTCTCCTCGATATTGATCGATTGCTGGGCCGAACGCGGCCCCGCTCGACGTCGTCCGGGTTAAGCCCGGAGAGGGCGCGGTTCAAGTGGTGAGTTCGTCCATCGCGGACTTCACGGACGGGGATTGCCCGGATGGATCACGATGCGGTGCAAGATGTTGCTCACACCGCATCGAATTTCGAAACGTCACGCCAGGATGCGGCGCACCGTCGCGGCGACGTTTTCGGCGGTGAAGCCGAACAGCGGCCACAGCGCCTTTTCCGGGGCGCTCTCGCCGAAGCGGTCGATGCCGATCACCGCGCCGTCGCGGCCGGCGTACTTCCACCAACCACGGGTGACGCCGGCCTCGACCACCACGGTCGGCAGGTTCGGCAGCACCGCCGCGCGCTCCTCGGCCGGGCGGCGCTCGAACGCCTCGACGCAGGGCATGGAGACGACGCGCACGGCGACGCCCTCCCCTTCCAGCGTCTTCTGAGCGGCGACGGCGAGGGCGACCTCGGAGCCGGTGGCGACGATCACCGCCCGCGGCGCCGACTTCGGCTCGACCAGGACGTAGCCGCCCGAGGCGATCGCGGCGATCTGGTCGGCGTCGCGGGGCTGGTGGGGCAGGTTCTGGCGCGAGAGGGCGAGCGCGCTCGGGCCGTCGGCGCGCGTCACGGCGCTCACCCAAGCGGCCTGGGTCTCGACCGCGTCGCAGGGGCGCCAGACGTCGAGGCCGGGGACGACGCGCAGGCTCTCGACGTGCTCGACCGGCTGGTGGGTCGGGCCGTCCTCGCCGAGGCCGATGCTGTCGTGGGTGTAGACGTGGACCACCTTCTGCTTCATCAGCGCCGACATGCGCACGGCGTTGCGGGCGTAGTCGGAGAAGACCAGGAAGGTGGCGACGTAGGGCAGGAAGCCGCCGTGCAGCGCCATGCCGTTGGCGATGGCGGTCATGCCGAACTCGCGCACGCCGTAGAGCACGGCGTTGCCGGCCGGGTCGCGGGTGATCGCGGTCTGGCCCTTGTAGTTGGTCAGGTTCGAATGGGTGAGGTCGGCCGACCCGCCCATGAACTCCGGCAGCTTCGGCCCGAGCAGCTGGAGCGCGTTCTGGCTGGCCTTGCGGGTGGCGATGGTCTCGGCCTTGGCGGCGACCTCGGCGAGGAGAGCGTCGGCGGTGGCGGCGAAGTCGGCCGGGAGGCGGCCTTCGACGCGCCGGGAGAACTCGGCGGCGAGCTCGGGGTGCGCGCTCGCATAGGCGGCGAACAGGCTCTCCCAGTTGCCGGAGATCTCGGCGCCGCGCGTGGTGCGGTCCCACTCGGCGTAGACGTCGTCGGGGATCTCGAAGGGCGCGTGCGGCCAGTTCATGGCGGCGCGGACGGCGGCGATCTCGGGCTGCCCGAGCGGGGCGCCGTGGCAGCCCTCGGTGCCCTGCTTGGTCGGGGCGCCCTTGCCGATGACGGTCTTGGCCTGGATCAGCGTCGGCCGGGCGGTCTCGGCCGCGGCGGCCGTCATGGCGGCGTCGAGGGCGGCGGGATCATGGCCGTCGACGTCGCGGATCACGTGCCAGCCGTAGGCCTCGTAGCGGGCGCAGACGTCCTCGCCGAACCACTCGCCGACCTTGCCGTCGATGGAGATGCCGTTGTCGTCCCACACCACCTTCAGCTTGCCGAGGCCCAGGGTGCCGGCGAGCGAGCACACCTCGTGGCTGACACCCTCCATCAGGCAGCCGTCGCCGACGAAGACCCAGGTCCTGTGGTCGACGACGTCGAAGCCGGGACGGTTGAACTGGGCGGCGAGCGTGCGCTCGGCGATGGCCATGCCGACGGCGTTGGCGATGCCCTGGCCGAGCGGACCGGTGGTGGTCTCGACGCCGGGGGTGTAGCCGTATTCGGGGTGACCGGGGGTCCTGGCGTGGAGCTGGCGGAAGTTCTTCAGGTCGTCGATCGAGAGATCGAACCCGGTCAGATGCAGCAGCGCGTAGATCAGCATCGAGCCGTGGCCGTTCGACAGCACGAAGCGGTCGCGGTTGGGCCAGGACGGCTTCTTGGGGTCGAAGGCGAGATGGTCGCGCCACAGCACCGAGGCGATCTCGGCCATGCCCATCGGGGCGCCGGGGTGGCCGGAGTTGGCGGCCTGAACGGCATCCATGGCGAGGGCGCGGATCGCGGCGGAGACCTTCCAGGTCAGCGCGTCGGTCACGGGGCTGGTCATCGCGGGGCTTCTCCTCCTCGACCCGGCTCGTCCGAGACGGCGGGGCCGGTCAACACGTAGTACGATGGACCCGAAAGGGAGGCTTCCCGGTCCGGCGCCCGGCAGGCGCTCGACGAGCCGGACAGGTCACGCGTCCGGCGCGATCGAACCGCCAGACCGGCCGCGAAATGTCAACGAAAAAGAAGGGGAAAGGCGCGGCCGTCCCCGATCGCGCGTCGATCGGCACCGCCGGCGGCGGGCCATCTTGCGGAGGTGAAACGGATTGCGGGGCCGACCCGTTCGGGCCATTGCCGCAGGGTCCGGTCTCGACCGCTCGTCCCCGTCGTCGCCGGGCTCGATCCCCGCCCCACGGAGGAGTGGACGGGCGCGCCACGCCCCCGTCGGCACGAGCCCGGGCGAGGCGACCTCGCCCGGAGGAGACGCGGGGGTGCCGGGAGAGGGCGGACCGCCCTTCCCTCACTCGGCCGCTTCGGCCTCGTCCTCGTCGACGAGGTGGTGGCTCTCGATGCGGTCGACCTCGTGCTTGGAGCCGAAGATCAGCGGGATGCGCTGATGCAGGATGCGCGGCTCGAGATCGAGCAGGTTCTCGTTGCCGGTCGAAACCGCGCCGCCGGCCTGTTCGACCACCCAGCCGATCGGGTTGGACTCGTAGATCAGGCGCAGGCGGCCCTCGTCGTAGCCCTTGCGCTTGTCGGCCGGGTAGAGATAGACGCCGCCGCGCACCAGGATGCGATGGCCGTCGGCGACCAGCGAACCGACCCAACGCATGTTGGTGTCCTCGCCGCGGGCGCCGTCCTTGCCGTGGATGCATTCCTCGATGTAGCGCTTGGTCGGCTCGTTCCAATGGCGATGGTTCGAGGAGTTGATGGCGAACTCCCTGGTCTTGGCCGGAATCCTCATCGCGCGGTTGGTGAGGATGAAGGTGCCGCGACGCCGGTCGAGGGTGAACATCTGCGTGCCCTTGCCGACGGTCATCACCAGCGTGGTCTGGGGGCCGTAGAGGATGTAGCCGGCGGCGACCTGATCGCGACCCTTCTGGAGGAAGGCGTCGTGGGTGGAGGCGTCGACGTGCTCGGGGGAGCGCAGGATCGAGAAGATGGTGCCGATCGACACGTTGGTGTCGATGTTGGAGGAGCCGTCGAGCGGGTCGACCGCGACCAGCAGCGTGCCGTCGTGGTGGATGGCGATGGGGTGATCGAGCTCCTCGGAGGCGATTGCCGCGACGGGCGCGCGCTTGCAGGCCTCGACCAGGAGGTCGTTGGAATGGACGTCGAGGAACTTCTGCACCTCGCCCTGGACGTTCTCGGTCATGGCGGCGGCGAGCTCGCCGGCGAGCGGACCGTCGGAGACGAGGGCGGCGATGTCGCGACCGGCGTCGGCGAGGGCATGGACCGTGGCGGCGACGTCGCGCTTCAGCTGGTCCTGGCCGGCCCACTTCTCCAGGAAGGAATAGAGGCTCTCGTTCTTCATCGTCGTCTCCCTCTCGTGCTCCACATCGGGGGCGGACCCGCGATGCGGCGCGGCGCACATCATCGGCGTCTGTTTGCCCTCGTCGGGCGCCGTCCGCAACAGGCGATCACACGCAAGAGGATGGTATTCGCTCGTCGTTTGGTCGATATCGTAAATCCACGAAGGCGACTTTCCGATATTTTTCGGGTCATCCCGTCACGCTTGCAAGAAATGGCGATTAGCCCATGACGACCGATACACCCGCCACCCCCTCCTCTGCCATCGGCGACGAGCGGCTGCCGCCGCACGTGCGCAAGAAGCGGCTGGGGGCGAAGCCGCTCGTCCACGAGAGCGCGGTGGTGCGCGACAGCCGGTTCGGCAAATTCTGCAAGGTGGGGGCGCGGACCACCATCATCGAGACGGTGTTCGGCGACTATTCCTACGCGGTCAACGACTGCGAGATCGTCTATGCGGACATCGGCCGGTTCGTGTCGATCGGGGCGCTGGTCGGGCTCAATCCGGCCAATCACCCCTATGAGCGGGCGGCGCAGGCCCACTTCACCTATCGCTCGTGGCAGTACTTCGAGACGATCGCCGACGAGGCGGAGGAGTTCGACAAGCGGCGGGCGCAGCGGGTGCGGGTCGGCCACGACGTGTGGATCGGGCGGGCGGCGATCGTGCTGCCGGGGCGGAGAATCGGCAACGGGGCGATCGTGGGGGCGGGCGCGGTCGTCACCAAGGACGTCGCGCCCTACACGATCGTCGCCGGAAACCCGGCGCGGGTGATCCGCCGACGGTTCTCGGAGGAGGTGTGCGAACGGCTCGATCGGCTGGCGTGGTGGGACTGGAGCCATGCGGCGCTGCGGCGGGCGGTGCCGGACTTCCGTGCCCTCTCGGTCGAAGCCTTTCTCGACAAATGGGAAAACCCTTACGACGAAGAGCCGGGGGCGCCGTGAACGGTTCCTCGAGGTTCCGGTGATCAGATCGTCACGCCCGCCGCCCTACTTTGACCGGGATCATGGCGGACGCACCGATGCGAGCTAGGGTCCCCGCTGAAATGCGACCCGAAATATCACTGGTTCGCACACCGCCGCGGCGGCGCTCGACCCGAGCGCCCCACGTGGGAGATCGATGATGACCACTGCCCGTAAGTCCGTGTCCAAGTCCGCCGCTCAGCCCGAATCGGTTCCGGCTCCCGCCGCCTCGGCCGATGTGGTGGACCTCGCCACCCGTCTGCCGCCCACGCCGACCTCCCGCAAACTGCGGGTCGAGCCGCACGTCGTCGATCTCAATCCGCGCATGGAGGCGGCCGACGTGATCGACCGCGCCACCCATGCGGCGATGGCGCGCCTCACCCAGGGCATGTCGCCGTCGGCGATGGCGATCGCGCAGTTCGACTGGGCGGTGCATCTGGCCGGGTCGCCGGGCAAGCTCGGGGCGCTGGCCGATTCGGCGATGCACAAGGCGATCGAATTCGGCCGCATCGCCACCCATGCGCTGGTCGACGGGCAGGACGCCGTTCACGAGGCATCGAAGGATCACCGCTTCAAGGGGCCGGCGTGGAACAATCTGCCGTTCCGCCTGATGGCCGACGCGTTCCAGCTGACCGAGGCGTGGTGGAAGGAGGCGACCACCAACGTGCGCGGCGCCAGCCCGCATCATCAGCGCATGGTCGAATTCGCCGCGCGCCAGGCGCTCGACGTGTTCTCGCCGTCGAACTGGCCCGGCACCAACCCGGAGGTGATCGAGGCGACGATGAAGGAGGGCGGCGCCAATCTGCTGCGCGGCCTGACCAACGCCATCGACGACGCCGAACGCTCGTTCGCCGAACTGCCGCCGGACGGGTTCGAGAAGTTCCGCCCCGGCGAGACGGTGGCGCTGACGCCCGGACGCGTGGTGTTCCGCAATCGACTGATCGAGCTGATCCAGTACGGGCCGTCGACCAACGAGGTTCATCCCGAGCCGGTGCTGATCATCCCGGCATGGATCATGAAGTACTACATCCTCGATCTCAGCCCGCAGAACTCGCTGATCCGTCATCTGGTGGCGGCCGGGTTCACCGTGTTCGCGATCTCGTGGAAGAACCCGTCCACCGACGACCGCGATCTCGGGCTCGAGGCCTATCGCGAGCTCGGGCCGGTGGCGGCGCTGGAGGCGATCGAGGCGATCTGCGGACCGGCCAAGGTGCACGGCGTCGGCTACTGCCTCGGCGGCACGCTCCTGTCGATCGAGGGCGCGCGGCAGGCGCGCGACGGCGACGAGCGGTTCGGCTCGCTGACCCTGCTGGCGGCGCAGACCGACTTCACGCAGGCGGGTGAGCTGATGCTGTTCATCGACGAGAGCCAGCTCACGCTGCTCGAGGACATGATGTGGGAGCGCGGCTATCTCGACACCAAGCAGATGGCCGGGGCGTTCCAGATGCTGCGCTCGCGCGATCTGATCTGGTCGAAGATGGTGCACGACTATCTGCTCGGAAAGCGCGTGCCGATGAACGACCTGATGGCGTGGAACTCCGACGCCACGCGCATGCCCTACCGGATGCACGCGGAGTATCTGCAGCATCTGTTCCTCGACAACGATCTCGCCGAGGGGCGTCACCACGTCGGCGATTCCTCGATCGCGATCGAGGACATCCAGATCCCGATCTTCGCCGTCGGCACCGAGACCGATCACGTGGCGCCGTGGAAGTCGGTGCACAAGATCACGCTCTTGTCCGACTCCGAGACCACCTTCGTGCTGACCTCGGGCGGCCACAACGCCGGCATCGTGTCGGAGCCCGGCCACAAGCACCGCGCCTATCGCATCGCCACCAAGTCGGCCGATGCGCCCTACGTCGACCCCGAACACTGGGCCGACACCGCGACCCGGCACGAGGGCTCGTGGTGGCTGGCGTGGTTCGACTGGCTGGCCCAGCGCTCCGGCGCCAAGGTCGCGCCGCCGCCGATGGGCTCGGTCGACAAGGGGTACGGCGCGATCTGCCCGGCGCCGGGGACCTACGTCCTCATTCCGTAATGGTTGTATAAGTATAAACATACCCTCCAGGATAGATTCTCCACGCGCATCGCGTTAGCATGATCCGGTCTACACCCTTACGGAGTGACCGGATCATGGCGTTCGCGATTCGCAAGGACCATCGACTGCAACTCGACGGAAAGCTCGTCGAGACGATGCTCTCCCGGAACACCGGCGGCGGCTTCGCCGCGCCGCCGCGTCTTCTCGTGGTTCACTTCACCTACGGAGCGTCGGGGCGCTCCTCGGCGGAGTGGTTCTGCTCGAAGAAGAACACCGACTCCTCAGCCCACGTCGTGATCGACCGCGACGGCTCGGTGATCCAGTGCGTGCCGTTCGACACCGTCGCCTGGCACGCCGGAACCTCGAGCTGGAAGGGGGTGAGCGGGCTCAACCGCCGCTCGATCGGCATCGAGCTGGCGAACTGGGGCAACCTGCAGCGGCGCGCGAGCGGGTGGACGAGCTACACCGGGGTGCCGATCGCCGATCCGGTGATCGCCGCGCACAAGAACGGCAACCCGGACGGATCGAAGACGCCGATCGGCTGGGAGCCCTATCCGGAGGCGCAGTTCGCCGCGCTGGTGGAGATCGTGCGCGCCCTGGTCGACACCTACGGCGTCGAGGAGATCGTCGGGCACGACGACGTCGCGCCGTCGCGCAAGTGGGATCCCGGTCCGGCCTTCGACATGACGCGCCTGAAGGCGGCGGTGTTCGGCGTCCGCTCCAGCGACGACGACGGGACCCGGACGGTGATGCCGGCGGAGGGGCTGAACCTGCGCCGGGGGCCGGGGATCTCGTACGACGTGATCCGCCTCCTCCCCGCGGGCACCAGGGTCCGGCCGCAGGAGGTCGACGGCGGCTGGGTCATGGTCGACGCGCTCGGCGGCGACGGTCGGGTGCTCGACACCGGCTGGGTGAAGGCCTCGCATCTCTCCGACTGAGCCGACGCGCCCGCCTCCCCCCGAGACCGACCCCCGCCCCGGTGGCGAGGGTCTTCGTCCGAGGCGGCCCGGAGCGTCCGACCAATCGCGACCTTGGCGACGACGTGGAAGCGTTCTAGAACCCGATCCAGGCGCGGCGACCCGCCGCAGCACTCGGCGATCGACGACCGCCGACGGCACGTCCTTTCCGCGATCACGATCGCCTTCGGGAGACGACCTGAGATGACCACCGAGACCCCGGCGTTCCAGTATTCCGAGATGTTCCCGCTCACCAAGGACACCACGCCCTGGCGCAAGCTGACCTCGGACTTCGTCAAGGTCGAGAGCTTCCAGGGCGAAGAGGTGCTGGTGGTCGATCCGGCGGCGCTGAAGCTCCTGGCGGAGACCGCGCTCGGCGAGATCTCGCACTTCCTGCGGCCCGGCCACCTGGAGCAGCTCGCCAAGATCCTGAAGGACCCGGAGGCGAGCGAGAACGACAAGTTCGTGGCGCTCGACCTGCTGAAGAACGCGTGCATCTCGGCCGGCGGCGTGCTGCCGATGTGCCAGGACACCGGCACCGCCATCGTCATGGGCAAGAAGGGCCGGCGCGTCTACACCAGGGGCGGTGACGAGGCGGCGCTCTCCGAAGGTGTTCGCGACTCGTATCTGAAGCGCAACCTGCGCTATTCGCAGCTGGCGCCGATCACGATGTTCGAGGAGAAGAACACCCGCAACAACCTGCCGGCGCAGATCGACATCTACGAAGAGGGCGAGGACGCCTACAAGTTCCTGTTCATGGCCAAGGGCGGCGGCTCGGCCAACAAGACCTACCTGTTCCAGCAGACCCCCTCGATGCTGACCGAGGACCGCATGCTCGGCTTCCTCAAGGAGAAGATCCTCACGCTCGGCACCGCGGCCTGCCCGCCCTATCACCTCGCCATCGTCATCGGCGGCACCTCGGCGGAGATCAACCTCAAGGCGGTCAAGCTCGCCTCGGCGCGCTATCTCGACGGCCTGCCGACCAAGGGCAGCGAGCTCGGCCACGCCTTCCGCGATCTCGACATGGAAGCCAAGATCCTGAAGATCACTCAGGACCTCGGCGTCGGCGCGCAGTTCGGCGGCAAGTACTTCTGCCACGACGTCCGCGTCATCCGCCTGCCGCGCCACGGCGCGTCGCTGCCGGTGGGCATGGGCGTGTCGTGCTCGGCCGACCGCCAGTGCATGGGCAAGATCACCAGGGACGGCGTCTACGTCGAGCAGCTCGAGCACGATCCGGCGCAGTACATGCCGGAGATCACCGACGACCATCTCGACGACAAGGTGGTGAAGATCGACCTCAACCGGCCGATGGCCGAGCAGCTCGCCGAGCTGTCCAAGCACCCGATCAAGACCCGCCTGTCGCTGACCGGCTCGCTGATCGTGGCGCGCGATCTGGCGCATGCCAAGATCCGCGAGCGGCTGGAGAAGGGCGAGGGCATGCCCGAGTACTTCAAGAACCACCCGATCTACTACGCGGGTCCCGCCAAGACGCCGGAGGGCATGGCCTCGGGCTCGTTCGGCCCGACCACCGCCGGCCGGATGGACAGCTACGTCGATCAGTTCCAGTCGTTCGGCGGCTCGATGATCATGCTCGCCAAGGGCAACCGCTCGGCGGCGGTGCGCGACGCCTGCCAGAAGTACGGCGGCTTCTACCTCGGCTCGATCGGCGGCCCGGCGGCGCGTCTGGCGCAGGACTGCATCAAGAAGGTCGAATGCATCGAGTATCCCGAACTCGGCATGGAGGCGATCTGGCGCATCGACGTCGTCGACTTCCCGGCCTTCATCGTCTGCGACGACAAGGGCAACGACTTCTTCAAGGAACTCAACCTCGGCTGAGGTCCGGTCGCCCTCGTTTCTTCCACCCATGTCGGCGACGGCCGACATGGGGGGGCAACGACTTCTTCAAGGAACTCAACCTCGGCCGAGGTCCGGTCGCCCTCGTTTCTTCCACCCATGTCGGCGACGGCCGACATGGGGGGGCAACGACTTCTTCAAGGAACTCAACCTCGGCCGAGGTCCGGTCGCCCTCGTTTCTTCCACCCATGTCGGCGACGGCCGACATGGGTGGGGGCGGCTCCCTTCGAACGACGAGACGGCTCGCTTCGAGCGATCGAGGCGGGCCGTCTCGCGTGTGGGTCGGATTCAGGCGCGGTTGCGGCGGCCGCCGTGGGTCTCGAGCGTGACGCGGGCCTCGGCCGGGTCGAGGCGGAGGAAGTGCTCGCCCTCCCAGTGGGCCTGGGATTCGGAAAACTTCAGCCGGCGGCGACGCAGCTCGACGATGCGGGCGAAGGTGCCCTCGGTGAGACCGAGGCCGCGCGCCACGGTGGCGATGCCGATGGAATCGGCGCGGACCAGAACCCGCATCACCTGAGTCTCGTCGATCCGACCGATGTCGCCGAGCAGGCGGGTGAGATCGGCGTGGCGATCGGCATCGGCGAGTTCGACCACGACCTCGTCGAGATCGCGCTCGCCGCGACGGACCATTTCGGCCAGGAGCGAGGGCGGCGGGCCGAGGGGGCGGCGGGCGAGCCTCGGCGGGTCGAGCGACGACGCGAAGCCGTCCTCCTCCGCCTCGATCTCGGGAGCGGCGTCGGCGATCTTGGCCAGGGTATGGCGCATGGCGCGGGCGAGGATCTCGGTGAGATCGCGGCGCTCCTGGAGAATGCGGTAGAGGTCGCCGTCGTCCTCGGCGCGCTGCTGGATGGCACGGACGGCGTCGTCGGTGAAGTCGGCGCCGCGGTTGGAGCCGAGACGGTGCAACACCGCGCGCGAGCCGTGGTGGATCAGCACCTCGGTGACGGCGCCGGGCACTTCGGCACGGGTGGCCACGGCGAGGCGATGGCCGTCGCCCTGGCGCACGACGATGTCGATCAGGTCGCTCTCGGTGAAGTCGACGGCGTGTAGCAGCACCGGCTCGGCGACGGTGATCTGATCGTGCGCGAGTTCCATCAGGAGATCACGCGGGAAGGCGGCGCGCTCGGCCGCCTTCTCGGAGAACAGGCGCCGATCGGCGAGGCTGACGCCGGGCAGAAGAACGCGGACGATGTCGTAGAAGATCTCGAGCTCGACGCGAGTATTCGCGCGATCGCTCAACAACTCGTTGCTGAGGACGTGCAGCAGTCTGCCCCGACCGAAGTTGGTTCGGTCGCGCGCCAGCACACTCAATCGAGCCGCGTCGATCGCCATTGCGCTTTTTCCGAGTCGTCAGACGGGCATTCGGGGGGCCGAGCCGATGATCGACGATCATGTGACAAGGGAATTAACCGTAGATTAACGTGCGGGCCGGACGGCGGCGAAGCGGACGACGGCCGGAGCGGGGCGAGCGCGTGCGTTGCACACGAACCACAGGTCACGTGAAAACACGTGGCCGGAGCGCGCCATCCCCGGCTCTCACGTGGGGCGACCTTGCGAGCGAGCACTCCTTTCGTTCATGATGATCGGGAAGCTCGGGACGGATTTCCGTCGTCCGAGCGCATTCAGTGATCGATGATCGACGAGGACGCGGCATGAGCAGGTCTATGCTTGTGGCGGCGGCGGTGGTGGCCGGGATCGTTTCCCTGCCGCTGTCGGCCGGCGCCGAATTCAATCCCGGTGTTCAGATGCGCTACGACGCGCTCGGGAACGCCGTCGAGGGACCGGGCACGTTCGTGTCGTCGGGCTCCTCGCGCAGCTACACGCCGATTCCGCGCGAAGTGGTCGGCTTCTCCGACAAGTACGCGCCGGGCACCGTCGTGGTGAACACCGCCGAGCGTCGCCTCTACCTCGTCCTGGGCGACGGCAAGGCGCTCAAGTACGGCATCGGCGTCGGCCGTCCGGGCTTCGCCTGGGCCGGCAGCCACTCGGTGACCCGCAAGGCGGAGTGGCCGGGCTGGACCCCGCCCCCTGAAATGCGTCGTCGCCAGCCGCATCTGCCGGCCTACATGGCCGGTGGCCCGGAGAACCCGCTCGGTGCCCGCGCCATGTACATCGGCTCGACCTACTATCGCATCCACGGCTCGAACGAGCCCTGGACGATCGGTCAGGCGGTGTCTTCGGGCTGCTTCCGCATGACCAACGACGACGTCACCGACCTCTACGAGCGCGTCAAGGTCGGCGCCCGCGTGGTCGTCGTCAACTGACGCCTCGCGCACCTCGTCGAAAATTCGAAGGCCGGCGATCCGTTCGCCGGCCTTCTTCGTTTCGGGACGTCGAGGAGGGTGGCGGCGCGGCTCAGCGCTCGCGCTTCAGGCCCTTGGCGTCGAGTTCGGCGAGGTATTCGCCCCAGATGCGATCGTGATCGCGGCCGAGTTCGGCGAAGTGGGGCCAGGTGTAGATGCCGGTGTCGTGGAGGTCGTCGAAACGCAGGCGGACGGCGTAGTTGCCGACCTCCTCGACGGCAATGATCTCGACGTCGCGCTTGCCGCCGACGGTGCGCCGTTGGGCGGGCGAGTGGCCCTGAACCTCGGCCGACGGGCTCTTGACCCGCAGATATTCGGCGGAGAGATCGTAGGCGGTGCCGTCCTCGAAGGCGACGGTGAGGGTGCGTCGATCCTTCGACAGGCGAATTTCCGTCGGCCAGACGTCCGTTTCGCTCATCCTCGTCTCCTGTTGGGATGGAATTCGATCCTGCGCAAATAGGCCGGACACGACGGCGCGGCAAGGCCCCGGTTGACGCAGGCCCGTCAGAACCTATGGTTCCCGGCGACGAACCGCGAGGAGACGGACATGATCGCAGGCGACGGCGCAACGGGAACGACACGGCTGGTCGACCCGTTCGGACGCGACATCCGCTATCTGCGGGTCTCGGTGACCGACCGCTGCGACTTCCGCTGCCACTACTGCATGTCCGAAGACATGACCTTCCTGCCCAAGAAGGACGTGCTCAGCCTGGAGGAGCTCGACCGACTGTGCTCGGCCTTCGTGCGGCTGGGCACGCGCAAGATCCGGCTGACCGGCGGCGAACCGCTGGTGCGCAAGGGCATCGCCACGCTGATCGGCTCGCTCGGGCGCCATCTCGCCACCGGCGCGCTCGACGAGCTGACGCTGACCACCAACGGCTCGCAGTTGGCGGCGAAGGCGCGCGAGCTGGTCGCGCTCGGGGTGAAGCGCATCAACGTGTCGCTCGACACGCTCGACGCGGCGAAGTTCAAGGCGGTGACGCGCTGGGGCGAGCTGGGGGCGGTGCTGGCGGGGATCGACGCTGCGCTCGAGGCCGGGTTGAAGATCAAGCTCAACACGGTGGCGCTCAAGGGCTTCAACGACGGCGAGATCGACGATCTGATGCGGTTCGCGCACGGGCGGGGCATGGCGATCACGCTGATCGAGACCATGCCGCTCGGCGAGATCGGCGGCGAGCGGGTCGAGCACTATCTGCCGCTGTCGACCGTGCGCGCCGACCTCGAGCGGCGGTGGACGCTTCGCGATCTCGACGAGACCAGCGGCGGGCCGGCGCGCTACGTGCGGGTCGAGGAGACCGGCGGCAAACTCGGCTTCATCACGCCGATGACCCACAATTTCTGCGAAAGCTGCAACCGGGTCCGACTGACCTGCACCGGCACGCTCTACATGTGCCTCGGTCAGGACGACAGCGTGGACCTGCGGAGGGTGCTGCGCGAGGCGCCGGGCGACGAGCGTTCGATCGAGGCGGCGATCCGGGCGGCGGTGGCGTTGAAGCCCAAGGGGCACGACTTCGTCATCGATCGCACGGTGTCGGGCGCGGTGCTGCATCGGCACATGAACACGACCGGCGGCTAGAGCGGGGCCGACGCGCGCGGACAGATCTGGCCCGCGCTTCGACGAAAGTCCATACAGGGCGCTTCTCGCCCGCTCCTCGCGCCCGGACCCGCCATGACCGCTCTCAGAGACAATCGACGCGGCATCATCGCCATGAATCTGGCGATGGCGGCCTTCAATCTGTCCGACGCGCTGACCAAGGTGGCCACGCAGACGCTGCCGCTGGGCGAGACGATCTTCGTGCGCGGGGCGTTCGCGACGGCGGCGGTGGCGGCGGTGGTGATCGCCACCGGCACCTGGCGACAGGCGCATCGCCTGGTCGACCGGCGCATGGGACTGCGGCTGGTCGGCGAGATCGGGGCGACGCTGTTCTATCTGGCGGCGCTGGTCCACGTGGCGCTGCCCAACGTTTCGGCGGTGTTCCAGGCGACGCCGCTGGCGATGACGGCGGCGGCGGCGGTGTTCCTGGGCGAGGTGGTCGGGGTGCGCCGCTGGGCGGCGATCGCGGTCGGCTTCGTCGGGGTGCTGATCATCGTGCGGCCGGGGCTCGACGGGTTCGAGCCGCATTCGGTGCTGGTGCTGGTGTCGGTCGGCTTCGTGGTGGTGCGCGACATCTCGACGGCGCGGCTCGGGGCGACGATCCCGACCTCGCTGGTCACGCTGGCGACCGCGGTTTCGGTGACGATGCTCGGGGTGGTGCTGATGCCGTTCGAGGCGACCGTGTCGCTGCGCACCGCGTGGGTGTGGCCGAGCGCGAACCAGTTCGGGCTGCTGGCGGTGACGGCGGCGGCGCTGCTGGCCGGCTACGTTCTGCTGATTCGGGCGACGCAGTTGGCCGAGACCTCGGCGATCGCGCCCTATCGCTACACGCTGCTGGTGTGGGCGTTCCTCTATGGCGTGGCGTTCTTCGACGACCGGCCCGACGCGGCGACGCTGGTGGGGGCGGGCATCGTGGTGGCGACCGGGCTCTACTCGTTCCGCCACGAAATGCGCGCCCGAGCGGCGGCGCGGGGCGAGGGGCGCGCTTGACGGCGACGGGGCGGCGCTCGACAACTCCGACGTTCGGCGCGGCTTCGAATCGAAACGAACCCGCCGCGACTTGGACCAGGGCGCAGGCTTCCCACATGGGGAGCCGCGGGCCGCGGGACGGCGCCCGCGACGAGGAGACGACATGACCACCCCGACCAGCCAGCGATCCACGGTCTCCTATTTCCATGCCGCGTTCGTGGTGACGGCGGTGGGGCTGGTGCTGGGCGCGGCGCTGGGATGGTCGTCGAGCGGGACGGTCGGCGCCGCGGCGACGCTGTTCTTCGTGTGCGCGGTTCTGGCGGTGCTGGAGATCTCGCTCTCGTTCGACAACGCCATCGTCAACGCCAACAAGCTCAAGGACATGACGCCGCTGTGGCAGCACCGGTTCCTGACCTGGGGCATCGTGATCGCGGTGTTCGGCATGCGCATCGTGTTTCCGCTGGCGATCGTCGCGGTGGCGGCCAAGATCGGGCCGATCGACGCGCTTCGGATGGCGGCGCTGGAGCCGCAGAAGTACGCCGACATCATGCACGGGGCGCATCTGCCGATCGCGGCGTTCGGCGGCACCTTCCTGATGATGGTGGGGCTGACCTACTTCTTCGACCGCGAGAAGGACATCCACTGGATCGGCGTGCTCGAGCGCAACATGGCGCGGTTCGCGACGATCGAGGGCATCGAGATCGCGGTGGTGCTGGCGCTGATCCTGGGCTTCTCCAATCTGCTCGAGGGAGAGGCGGCGACCACCTTCGTGTTCTCGGCGATCTACGGGCTCCTCACCTTCCTGGCGGTGGAAGTGCTCGGCGGCGTGCTCGACGCCACCCAGCGGATGACCACGGAAGCGGCCAAGGGCGGGCTCGGGGCGTTCCTCTATCTCGAGGTGCTCGACGCCAGCTTCTCGTTCGACGGGGTGATCGGCGCCTTCGCGCTGTCGCAGAACCTGTTCGTGATCGCCATCGGCCTCGGCATCGGCGCGATGTACGTGCGCTCGCTCACCGTCATGCTGGTGGAGAAGGGCACGCTCACCGCCTATCGCTACCTGGAGCACGGCGCGTTCTACGCCGTGGTGGTGCTGGCGGTGATCATGTACGCGCAGATGTTGGTGACGATCCACGAGGCGGTGACCGGACTGGTCGGGGCCGGACTGATCGGTCTGTCGCTGTGGTCGTCGATCCGCCACAACCGCCGCGGAGACCGCACCGAGGAATCGTGACCAACGTGTGCGTCGCCCACGAAAAGGTTTCGAAAATGCGAACGCTTCTCATCCCAAAGACTAGGACTCGTCGTCGCACCTTGCTATAGGTGTCGAGGTACGGACTACGGATCCCGTCGACGTAAGCCTCGGGCAACAGGGCGCGCGCGAGATCCGTTCTGGGGGAGGACGTCTGCTTGAACGCGCTCATCGCTTTTTCGCGCCTCGTCGACAAGGGAACGCTGTGGCTCGGCCGCGCGGTCGCTTGGCTCCTGGTCGCGGCGATCCTGATTTCGACCGTCAACGCGATCATCCGCAAGGTGTTCGACGCCTCGTCGAACACCTGGCTCGAGCTGCAGTGGGTGCTGTTCGGCGCGGTGTTCCTCCTGTGCGCATCGTGGACGCTGCAGGCGAACGAACACATTCGCATCGACATCGTGAATTCGACCCTGTCGAAGACCACGCGCAACGTGATCGAGTTGGTCGGGCACGTCTTCTTCCTGATCCCGATGGTGGCGGTGTTCATCTACACCGCGCTGCCGTTCTTCCTGCGCTCCTTCGCACTCAACGAGCAGTCGTCCAACGCCGGCGGTCTGCCGCAGTGGCCGGCCAAGGCGCTGATCCTGATCGGGTTCTCGGTTCTGGCGGTGCAGGCGGTGTCCGAGCTGATCAAACGCGTCGCGGTCATGCTCGACCTGATCGAGGACAGTCACGCGGCCGGCGGACATCACGCCGCCGCCGAAGCGGAGGCCGAGCGTCTCCTGGCGCTGGCGGAGGCCGAACGGGCCGAAGCCGCCGCCGAAGCCGCCCGTCGCTGACGATCCCTCCGAGGTCGATCGTCAGGTCGGCTCACACGCCCCGTTTCACGATTGGACGAGACACATGGCCGCGTTCATCGCTCACAACATCGCCCCGATCATGTTCGCATCGCTGGTGGTGTTCCTTCTCCTCGGATACCCCGTCGCCTTCTCGCTGGCCGGTTGCGGCCTGTTCTTCTTCGTGGTCGGCGTCGAGCTGGCGCCGCTCTCGGGCGGCACCATTCATCTCGACTGGGTGCTGCTGCAGACGCTGCCGGAGCGCATCTACGGCATCATGAACAACGACGTGCTGCTGGCGATCCCGTTCTTCACCTTCATGGGTCTGGTGCTGGAACGCTCGGGCATGGCGGAGGACCTGCTCGACACCATCGGCCAGCTGTTCGGCGGCATCCGCGGCGGTCTCGCCTATGCGGTGATCTTCGTCGGCGCGCTGCTCGCGGCGACCACCGGCGTGGTGGCGGCCTCGGTGATCTCGATGGGCCTGATCTCGCTGCCGATCATGCTTCGCTACGGCTACGACCGGCGGCTCGCCTCGGGCGTGATCGCGGCCTCGGGCACGCTCGCCCAGATCATCCCGCCCTCGCTCGTCCTGATCGTCATGGCCGACCAGCTCGGCGCCGACGTCGGGGCGATGTACGAGGGCGCGTTCGTGCCCGGTCTCGTCCTGGCGGCGCTCTATGCGTTCTACGTCTTCCTGGTGACGGTGATCTTCCCCAAGGCGGCGCCGGGTCTGCCGCCGGAGGCGATCGGCTTCAAGGAGACCGATCCGAAGGTGGCCAAGCGGCTGGCGCGCATCAACGCGGCGCTGATCCTCACCGGTCTGGCGGCGGCGACGGTCGGCTTCGCGCCGGGACTGAAGACCTCGGTGATCCACGGCTTCACCGCCGGTGGTATCGGCGGCATGATCGGCTCGACGGTGATCATCGCACTGGTGGTGGTGGCGGCGCTGTTCGCGATCAAGCTCGCCAAGGTCCTGCTCGGGGCCGAGGAGAACCGGGGCATCCTGTCGCTGGCGTTCCTGGTCGGCGTTTCTGGCGCGGTCGGCTACGTGGTGATGAGCCGCACGGCGATCAAGAACGGCGCCGACTTCGTCATTCTGGCGATGTCGGTCGGCGTGTCCTTCTCCTTCGTCATCGCCTGCGTCAACTGGGTGTGCGACCGTTTCCTCGGCTTCCGCTTCCTGTCGAAGCTGGCGCAGCAGGTGACCTTCGTGATGGTGCCGCCGCTGGCGCTGATCTTCCTGGTGCTCGGCACCATCTTCATCGGCGTCGCCACGCCGACCGAGGGCGGGGCGATGGGCGCGTCGGGCGCCATGCTGCTGGCGTGGCTGAAGCGGACGATCGACAAGGATCCGAGCCGGTTCAACCTGACCATCGTGCGGCAGGCGACCGAGTCGACCGCCAAGCTCTCGGCCTTCGTGCTGTTCATCCTGATCGGCGCGCGCGTGTTCTCGCTGACCTTCTACGGCGTCAACGGCCACGTCTGGGTCGAGGAGCTGCTGTCGTCGCTGCCGGGCGGCCTCTACGGCTTCCTGATCGTCGTCAACGTCGCGGTGTTCCTGCTCGCCTTCTTCCTCGACTTCTTCGAGCTGGCGTTCATCATCATCCCGCTGCTCAAGCCGGCGGTGGAGAAGATCTTCACCACCGACCCGACCGCGCTGGCGATCGCCGCCCAGTTCGGTCTGACGACGCCGGAGGAGATCTCCAAGACGCTGATCATCTGGTTCGGCGTCATGCTCGGCGTGAACATGCAGACGTCGTTCATGCATCCGCCGTTCGGCTTCGCGCTGTTCTTCCTGCGCTCGGTGGCGCCGCGCGCGCCCTACAAGGACCGCATCACCGGCAAGACGATGGAACCGGTCAAGACCAGCCAGATCTACTGGGGCGCGGTGCCGTTCGTCGTCATCCAGCTGGTGATGGTGACACTGGTCATGACCACGCCGGGGCTGGTGATCTCCGAGAAGGAGAAGCCCAATCTGGTCGATCAGCAGAAGGCGCTCGATCAGCTCAACAACATTCCCTCGATCGACATTCCGGGGCTGGATCTCGGCGGGCCGCCGAAGTTCTGAGCCGACGAAGGATCATCGAAGTGACGCGCGGGGAGCCTTCGGGCTCCCCGTTTCGCGTTTCGAGACTCGGGAGACGGCGCGAACGGTCGCCGGCGCGCGGTCGACCGGCCGCAACGACGAAGGCCCGGAGATCTCTCTCCGGGCCCTGGTCTCGTCTCTCGGCGCTACGCCTCAGCTGCGGCGGGCGCGGATCATGAAGGCGTCGTAGCCGAACTCGGCGATCTGCCACCACAGATACTCGTCGTTGCGGAAGGCCATCACCGCATCGTGCATCTTCTTGAAGCCCTCGTTCTCCTTGGAGATCTCGGCGTAGAGCTCGTTGGAGGCCTTGTAGGCGGCGTCCATGACGTCCTGCGGATAGGGGTGGAGCAGGGCGCCGGCCTGGACCAGACGCTTGAGCGCGGCCGGGTTGCGGGCGTCGTACTTGGCCTGCATGTCGACGTTGGACATCGCCGCCGCCGAGGTGAGGATGGTCTGATAGTTCTTCGGCAGTTCGGCCCACTTGGCCTTGTTGATGAAGAACTGCAGCGAGGCGCCGCCCTCCCACCAGCCCGGATAGTAGTAGTGCGGGGCGACCTTGTAGAAGCCGAGCTTCTCGTCGTCGAAGGGGCCGACCCACTCGGCGGCGTCGATGGTGCCCTTCTCCAGCGCCGGATAGAT
>JBEOKB010000013.1:0-1618 GCA_040275425.1 Siculibacillus sp.
GGTCGAGCGCACCTCGGCGAATTCGAGCGGATCGGGCGGGCCGACGTGCAGGAGCGCCGCCAGCGTGCCGTCGGTCGCGCGCCACAGGCCGTGGCCGTCGGCGGGGGTGGCGGAGCGCCACAGGCCGGGAGCGGTCTCGGCGAGGGTCAGCGTGCGGGTCGCGCCGACGGGATCGGTGACGGTGACGGGCGCGGTGGTCGCGGCGAGGGTGCGGCGCTCGACCATCAGATCGCGGCCGTCGCGGACGAGGCGCAGCGCCTCCTCCTCGAGCTCGGGTTCCTTCATCAGCCAGTGGGCGAGGCGGCGCAGCAGGGTGGCGTGGGGGCCGCCGCCGTCGAAGCCGCGCGCCCACAGCCAGACCTGATCGGAGGCGAGGAGGCCGACCCGGCCCTTGCCGCGATGAGCCGTGAGGAGCAGCGCGCGATCGCCGGGCGCGGCCATCAGGGTGGTGGCGTCGGCGGCGGGCACGACCGGCGAGTGGCGGAACCAACGGCCCCAGCTCGGGTTCGGGCCGCCGCCGGGCAGATCGCGGGTGACCGGGTGACGGGCGCCGAGCGTGGTCAGGGCGGGGCGGAAGGTGGTCTCGACGGTGTCGGCGAGCGGGGTGGCGGGAAGGACGTCGACCAGGGGCGTGCGGAAAACGCCGTCGGGATCGGCGAGATCGGGGCCGCTCGCCACCAGGACGGCGCCGCCGTCGCGGACCCAGCGGGCGATGTTGTCGAAATAGGAGGTCTGGAGCAGGGCGCGGCGACGATAGCGATCGAAGACGACGAGGTCGAAGTCCTTGAGCCGGTCCTGGAACAGTTCCCTGGTGGGGAAGGCGATCAGCGCCAGCTCCGAGACCGGAGTCATGTCCTGTTTCTCGGGCGGGCGCAGGATGGTGAAGTGGACGAGGTCGACCGAGGCGTCGGACTTCAGCAGATTGCGCCAGGCGCGTTCGCCGGGGTGGGGCTCGCCGGAGACCAGCAGCACGCGCAGGTTCTCGCGGATGCCGCGCAGGGCGACGACGGCGCGGTCGTCGAGGGGGGTGAGGTCGCCCGCCAGCGGTTCGGCCTCGATCTCCAGCACGACGTCGCCGGCGTGGGGGACGTCGAAGTCGAAGTCGACGCGGCGGCCGGGCTCGACCGTGCGGCGGGCGATCTCGACGCCGTCGCGGCGCACCACCACGCCGACCGGGCGGCGGGCCTCGGGGGCGAGGCCGTCGTCGTCGACGCGGAAGGCGAGGCGCTGCGGTTTGCCGACGATGGCGAAGCGCGGGGCCTCGATCACGGTGACGCGGCGATCGATCTCGCCGTCGCGCCCGGTCAGCAGGACGTGGAGCGGCGCGGCGAGACCGTAGCGGGCGAGCGAGGCGGGGACGTCGTGGACCTGACCGTCGGTGATCGCCACCACGGCGGAGACGCGCTCGGGGGCGACGTCGGCGAGGGCGCGGGAGAGGGTGGCGAACAGGCGGGTGCCGTCGCCATCGGGGGCGGCACGGTCGTCGAACACGACCTCGCGCAGCTCGGTGCCGGGCAGGGCGGCGAGGCGGGCGGCCATTTCGGCGCGGGTGGTCTCGGTCACCGCCTCGCGCCCGGCGAGGCGCTGGCTGGCGGAGCGGTCGGTGACCAGCACGGCG
>JBEOKB010000014.1:0-4934 GCA_040275425.1 Siculibacillus sp.
CGGAGGCGGCGGCCGGCGCGGCGGAGGCGACCGGGGCCGAGGCGGGGGCCTCGCCGGCGAGGTAGACGTCGTTGACCAGGGTCGAACTGTCCCAGGGCACCTGTTTGGACCCGGTGGCGCGCACCACGTCGAGGCGCACGCGCTTGATCACCTTGGAGATCTCGACGCCGGGTTCGGGCGCGTTGCGCAGGAAGGATTCGGTGAAGGGGGAATTGCGGCCGTCGCCGTCGAGGGCGACGTTGCCGGGATCGGTGGCGTAGATGATCACCGAGCCGACCGAACTCTTGACCTCGGCGAGGCCGCCGTAGGCGCTCTCGGCGGCGCGGGTGGCCGGCTTGGCGGCGCGGCGCAGCGAGCGGGCGAAGGGGCTGTCGCGACAGGCGTCGAGCACGACCACCGAGACGCGATCCCGGGCGCGCATCACCTCGAGCACCAGATCGAGATCGACGGTCTCGAGGCGCACGTCCTCCGGCTTGTCGATCCTGGCGTCGACGGGGACGATGTAGTTGCGGCCGTCGATCTGCATGCCGTGGCCGGAATAGTAGAAGACCGCGAGCTTGCCGGTCTCGAGCCGATCGCGGAACTCCTTGATCTTGGCCTTGAGCGCGGCGCCGTCGAGATCGATGCCCTCGACCACCTCGAAGCCGAGGCGGCGGAACATCGCGCCGATGTCGGCGGCGTCGTTGGCGGGATTGGCCAGGACGCTCTGGGTGCGATAGGCGGAGTTGCCGATGACCAGGGCGACCCGGTCGGCCGCCGCGACATGCGCCGTGCTCGCCATCAGACCAGCGAGAAACGTGAGATTCCGCAACGTCGGCATCATCGGTTCGCCCCTTCTCGGCTCGATGACGGGATTGAACCGCGCGGGCTGCGAGCGGTCAATCGGAGCGGGGATTACGAATGCCGTCATGACCGGCCGCAGTCGCGAGAACGGCGCGGGACGGGGTTGCCGAGGCGGCGTGGAGCGGCGACCTTCGGCCTCGACCCGAGATCGATCCCGAAGGCTTCCCCGATGCAGATCCTCGAATTCGTGCCGACCCGCGCCGACCACCGCGACCGCGTGCGTGCCACCGCGCCGCACTGGCACGACTTCTCGCTGCGGTGGACGATCGCGGCGGCGATCGGGGCCGGGGCGATCACCGCGATCGCCGAGGAGATGCTGTCGCTGGAGATCGATCGGATCGCCTTCGCGATCGCGTTGCTCGGGCTGATCGCGGCGATCGGGGTGGGTGCGCGCGAGATCACGATCCGCCGTCGCGTCGCCGCGTGGACGGCGCCCGCCGGGCCGACGCGGATCGAGGTCGGCGAGGATCGCATCGTGATGATCGAGGACGGGCGACGGCGGACGCAGACCTGGGAAGGGCTGATCGGGGTCTCGATCGACGAGCGGCTGGTGATGCTGCACGCCGAGCCGGAGACGGCCTCCGTCGCCGTCCCGGCGCGGGCGTTCGCCGATCGCGCGGCGATGATCGCCTTCTTCGGCCTCGCCGAGGAACGGATCGGCCGCGACGACGAGGACGACGACACGAAGGCCACGCTCGCGGTCGCGCCGGATCGAACGTTCGCGGTCACGGTGGGGCGGGACGGCGACGACCGGGCGACGGCGGCGCTGCGACAGCGAGGCGCGATGTCGTTCGATCGCGCGGCGCTCGCGACCACGATCGGCGGCGGCGCGGTCTCGGCGGCGACGGTGGTCGTCGGCGGGGCGGTGCTGGGGCGGGGGTTCGATCCGGTGATCGCGCTCGCCGCCGCCTGGATCGGAGCGACCGGGACGACGTGGTGGGGCGCGCGGCGGGTGGAGACCGCGCGGCGGAAGGCGGTCGAGGAGGCCGGGCGGCGGATCGGCGCGCAGGTGGTGACGATCGACGCGAGCGGGGTGACACGAACCGGGCGCGACGTCGAGGCGCGGCTCGGATGGGCGGCGATCGATCGGATCGAGGTGCGCGACGGCTGCGTGGTGCTGGCGACGGCGTGGGGCGAGGCGATCGTCGCCCCCAGGCGCTGCTTCGCCGACGACGACGCCTTCGCCGACTTCGAACAGGCGGCGCGCGCCCATCGTCGGGTCGCCCGCGCGGCGGCGCGCAATGCGAACACGGCGCCGGGCGAACCCGACGCCGCGATCTCGAAGGGGCCGTGAGCGATCAGCCGCAGGCGGGAGCCTCGCGCGCCGAGGGTTCGCCGATGTCGAGGGCGACGGTGGGGTCGCGCAGCGAGGTGACGAAGCGCTGGAGCGCGGTGCCGGCGATCATCGCCGCGACGAAGGCGAACGCCTTGGGCTCGCCGCTGGCGATCGCCGCGAGCGCCGGGCCGGGGCAGTAGCCGACCAGGCCCCAGCCGACGCCGAACAGAACGCTGCCGGTGATCAGACCGGGATCGACCCGGTGCGAGGGCGGGGCGAGACGGCGGGCCGCCACCCGGAACAGGAAGAAGCCGATGCCGATGGCGCCGGCCATGACGAAGGCGAGCGAGGGGTCCCAGGCGCCGGTGAAGTCGAGGAAGCCGATCACCTTGCCGGGCCGGGTCATGCCGGACAGGACGAGGCCGAGACCGAAGACGAGGCCGACGAAGAGCGAGAACAGCGGGCGCATGGCGGACCTCGTCAGATGAGATGGCGGGCGACGAAGACGGTGGCGGCGGCGGCGGCCATGAAGGCGCCGGTGGCGACCGCGGAGCGGAGCGAGAGGCGCGACAGACCGCACACGCCGTGACCCGAGGTGCAGCCGGACGCCAGACGCGTGCCGAAGCCGACGAGGAGGCCACCGGCGATCACGGCGGTCCAACCGACGTCGGGGACGGGGGCGTGGAGGGGGGTGAAGAGGCTCACCAGCAGTGGGGCGAGGATCAGGCCGGCGATCAGCGCCAGACGCGAGGTCCACTCGTTGTCGCGGTCGAACAGGCCGGAGACGAAGCCGCTGATGCCGAGGACGCGGCCCGAGCGCAGCGCCAGCAGGCCGGCGGCGCCTCCGATCAGAAGGCCTCCGGCGAGGGAGGCGAACGGCGTGAAGTTCTGCCAATCGATCGACATGGATGCCCTCTTCCCCAGACGGGTCTCGCCCGAGGACGCTCCCGTGGGCTCCCCTGCGATCGAGAACATCATTTCAGACCTGCGGGAGAATACCGAGGTCGCCACGACCGTTGTTCGGGCCGGAAGGAGAAATTCGTTCCGTCCGACCGGATGATCGCGGCACGCGTTTCCACGCCGGCGGCGGGAAGTCGCTCGACACGAAAAATTCCAGCCGCGCCGCGACGGTCGCCGCCCGCCGGGGGCGGACGGTGGGCCTTCAGGAATCGAACACGCGCGAGGCGGCGGTCGGGGCGATGCGGGCCAGCGCGGATTCGGGCACGGCGCGCTCGAAGCCCTCGGCGTTGTCGCGGATGCGATAGGTGCGGCCGTCGTTGCCGGTCGGCATGACGCGCACGATCGTGACCCGGCGCGGCCGAGCTTCGCGCTGCTCGAAGTAGGACACCGCTTCACCGGGCTTGAAACCGACGCTCATTTCAGATCCTTCCGTTCGGAGGTCGCAGCGGTGGGTCCGCCGCGATCGAGGTGCGGTCCGGCTCTCGCGCGGGGCGCGCGCGGCCGGGTCAGTGCGTCCAGGCGACCGCCGTGGCGGGGAGATCGCCGGAGACGTCGACATGGGCGACGTCGACGTCGGGGCGCAGCGTCTTTTCGGAGAATCGCAGGCCGAGGAGGCGTCCGTCGTCGGTGCGAAGGTGAACGCCACGACGACCGAACACGCTCTGAAGGGCGGCGGCGTCGAGGCGGATCTCACCGCTGCCGGTCACGCCGCCGGGGGGGCGGGTGAAACCGTCGATGTCGTAGGCGGCGCGGGCGACGTCGTTGCCGTCGAGGGTGACGACGCCGTGGCCGGTCAACCGACCGAGGTAGCGCATGGAGGCTCCTTTCGGCACGCCGTCAGGAGGCGCGGGAATCGGCCTCGAGCAGCGCGTCCAGTTCGGCGGGGTCGATCGCGAGGCTCTCCCTGGCGATCGAGGACACCGCGATCGCCGGGACGTTCAGGAACGTCGCGGTTCGCCGGAAGGCGAGGAAGGACAGACCGATGATCTCCTCCTCGTCGGTCATCAGGCGATAGGTGCCCGCCGGCAGCTCGCGATCGAAGCCGGTCGCGGTGAAGGGGTGGGCGAAGGTGACCGTCGACGCCGTGGTCCGGACGGACATGGTCATTTCTTCTTCTTCGGATCGTTGATCGCGGCGAGAAGGGCCGCTCCCGAGTTGGCGGCGGGGATGATCGCGGCCTTGGGCTTGTCGGCCTTGGGCTTGCGCACTTCGCGGTTGCTGCGGTTCTGTCCCTTGGCCATGACGGCCTCCTTCGGTCGGGGGCGGGCGGTCGGCGACGGCCCGAGCGTCCGGGCCCGTCTGCGACGAGCCCGGACCGGGCGAGGCGTCGTGCGCCTCGCCGCAGCGGCCTCGGCTCGGGCGATCGTCCCGTTCGCGTCGTCCGCCGGTACATCCGCGGTCGATCCGACACGAAAGGCGCGAAATCGCCGAGCCGTCGGCGCGATCAGGCCAGAACGACGAGGCGGTCGGCGGTGGTCTTGCCGCTGCGCTGGTCGGTGACGAGTTCGTACTGGAGCTTCTGACCCTCGTAGAGGTCACCGATGCCGCAGCGCTCCACGGCCGAAATGTGGACGAAGGCATCCTTGGAGCCGTCGTCGGGCTGAATGAAGCCGAAGCCCTTCTGCGAATTGAACCATTTCACGGTTCCGGTCGACATGTTCGTAGTCCTTTGGTGAGTATTCTTGCAGACCGACCTCGCGGGCCGGTTGTCGAAATTGCTGTTTTCGGGAAAGAAAAATCGTTGTCGTCGAACTCAGAGTTCGGCGCCGACAAGTCGTCCGGCCGTCCATCGACCATAGGAATATGGAGAACAAACGGAGCAAATACAATGGTGCGCGGGCGAAATACATCATTT
>JBEOKB010000015.1:0-2631 GCA_040275425.1 Siculibacillus sp.
GCGCCGCCGAAGCCCCCGACGCCCACGCCTGATCACCGCACCCCCCCCGCCCCCCCGCTCCCCGCCTCCGCGACGATCCATTCCTCGAACGCGCGCAGGAGCGCCGAGCGTCCCTTCGAGGCCGGATGCACCACGTAGTAGGCGCTTTGGGTCCGCAGCGGCTCGGCGAACAGGATCGCCAGCCGTCCCCGCGCCAGCTCCTCCTCGATCAGGAATCGCGGCACCAGCGCCGCCCCCATCCCCGACGCCGCCGCTTCCGCCACCATCGAGAACTGGTCGAACCGCGCTCCCCGCCACGCCGCGTCCGTGGTCACGCCGACGCTGGCGAACCAGTCCGCCCACGCGCTCGGCCGCGTCGACTGATGCAGCAGCGCCACCCGCTCGAGATCGCGCGGCCGCTCGATCCCCGCCCGCGCGACGAGCCCCGGATCGCCGACCGGCACCACCTCCTCGTCCATCAGATGCTCGAGCACCCCACCCGCCCATACCGGCTGACCGACGTGGATCGCCGCGTCGAACGGCGAGGAGGCGAGATCGAACGGCTCGATTCGCGCCGACATGTGGATGGTCACGTCCGGATGCGCCGCCAGGAAGCGCGGCAGTCGCGGCACCAGCCAGCGCGCGCCGAAGGTCGGCAGCACGGCGAGATCGAGCACGCCGCGCGTGCCCGCGAAGCCCATGACCCGGTGCGTCGCCTCGCCGAGATCGCCGAGCGAGCGCCGGACGTCGCCGAGATAGGCCCGCCCCGCCTCCGACAGCACCACCCGTTGCCGCACCCGCTCGAACAGCTCGACCCCGACGATCTCCTCGAGCGCGCGGATCTGTCGGCTGATCGCGCCCTGCGTCAGATGCAGCTCCTCCGCCGCCCGGCTGAAGCTCTCGTGTCGCGCCGCGCACTCGAACGCCACCAGCGCCCCCGTCGGCGGCAGGAATCCCCGTCGATACATCGAGATCATTCTCCACGCTCATGATGTGGTGAGAATTTCTCGCTTCTGAAAGCCTCTGTCGAGAGGAATAGTCATGATCCTTCGGATCGACCGCCGCCGGCGGTTCTTCCGTCCCCCTTGTCGTTGCCGAGGTCGAGACATGTCCGCCGCCCACCCGACGCTCGCCGCCGAGACCCGAGACCTCCTGCTCGCGCTCGGCGTCGATGCCGCCCAGTTCACCGACGGAACCCTGAGCGTCGCCTCGCCGATCGACGGCTCCGAGATCGGCCGCGTGATCGAGCACGAGGCCGAGGAGGCCGAGGCGATCATCGGCCGCGCCGACGCCGCCTTCCGCGCCTGGCGCCTCGTGCCCGCCCCCAAGCGCGGCGAGCTGGTCCGACTGCTCGGCGAGGAGCTGCGCGCCCACAAGGCCGCGCTCGGCCGCCTCGTCACCATCGAGGCCGGCAAGATCGTCTCCGAGGGGCTCGGCGAGGTCCAGGAGATGATCGACATCTGCGACTTCGCCGTCGGCCTGTCGCGCCAGCTCTACGGCCTGACCATCGCCACCGAGCGCCCCGGCCATCGCATGATGGAGACGTGGCACCCGATCGGCGTCGTCGGCGTGATCTCCGCCTTCAACTTCCCCGTCGCGGTGTGGTCGTGGAACGCCGCGCTCGCCTTCGTCTGCGGTGATTCGGTGGTGTGGAAGCCGTCGGAGAAGACCCCGCTGACCGCGCTCGCCGTCGCCGCCCTCTACGAGCGCGCCGCCGTCCGCTACCGCGAGGGCGGCGGAGAGGTGCCCGACGGCCTGTTCGGCCTGATCCAGGGCGGCCGCCCGATCGGCGAGATCCTGGTCGACGATCCGCGCGTGCCGGTGCTCTCCGCCACCGGATCGACCGCCATGGGTCGCGCCGTCGGGCCGCGTCTGGCCAAGCGCTTCGCCCGCGCCATCCTCGAGCTCGGCGGCAACAACGCCGCCATCGTCGCCCCCACCGCCGATCTCGACCTCGCCCTGCGCGCCATCGCCTTCTCGGCGATCGGCACCGCCGGCCAGCGCTGCACCACCCTGCGTCGCCTGTTCGTCCACGACTCGATCTACGACACCCTGGTCACCCGCCTGCGCCGCGCCTACGGCTCGGTCCCGGTCGGCGATCCCTCCCGCCCCGAGACGCTGGTCGGCCCGCTCATCGACGAGGCCGCCCACCAGCGCATGAAGCGCGCCCTCGACGCCGCCCGCGAATCCGGCGGCACCGTCACCGGCGGCGGGCGCGTCAACGTGCCCGGCCGCGAGGGCGGCTTCTACGTCTCCCCCGCCCTGGTCGAGATGCCGTCGCAGTCCGGCCCGGTGGTGGAGGAGACCTTCGCGCCGATCCTCTACGTCATGCGCTACACCAAGTTCGAGACCGCCCTGCGCCTCAACAACGCCGTGCCGCAGGGTCTGTCGTCGTCGGTCTTCACCAACGACCTGCGCGAGGCCGAACTGTTCGTCTCCGACGTCGGCTCCGACTGCGGCATCGCCAACGTCAACATCGGCCCGTCCGGGGCGGAGATCGGCGGCGCCTTCGGCGGCGAGAAGGAGACCGGCGGCGGACGCGAGGCGGGGTCCGACGCCTGGAAGGCCTACATGCGCCGCGCCACCAACACCGTGAACTATTCCGGCGCTCTGCCGCTCGCGCAGGGTGTGAAGTTCGACGTCGAGAGCTGA
>JBEOKB010000016.1:0-1877 GCA_040275425.1 Siculibacillus sp.
ACCGCCTGACGGACCTGATCCTTGACCTGATCGAGCGTCGGCAGCGGCTGCTTGCGCTTCTCCTCGAGCTTGATGACGTGGAAGCCGAACTGGCTCTTCACCGGCTCCTTGGTCACCTCACCCGGCTTGAGCGCCGCGGTCGCCGTCTCGAACTCCGGCACCATGTCGCCGGCCGAGAAGAAGCCGAGGTCGCCGCCGTCGCGGGCCGAGCCCGGATCCTGCGACTTTTCGGCGGCGAGCTTGGCGAAGTCGCCGCCCTTGGCGAGATCGGCGATCACCGCCTTGGCCTCGTCCTCGGTCTTCACCAGGATGTGGCGCGCGCGCATCTCCTCCGGCGGATCGAACGCGGCCGCGTCCTTGTCGTAGCGCGCCTTGATCATCTCCGGCGTCACCGCCGCCTCGACCTGGGTCTTGACGAACTCCGACACCAGGAGCTGCTGACGCACCTGCTCCATGCGCGCCTTGTAGGTGGCGCCCTGATCGAGCCCGGCCTTGGCGGCGGCGGCGGCGATCAGACGGCTGTCGACCAGGCGGTCGAGCACCACGCGCTTGCGCATCTCTTCCGGAATCTGCGCCAGCTGCGGGCCGAGCTGGGTCGTCATCGCCGCGAGGTCGGCCTCGGTGATCGGCTGACCGTCGATCTTGGCGAGCACCTTGTCCTGGGCCGAGGCGGCCCCGACGAACGCGAGACCGGCGGCGACGGCGAGAGCGAGGGTTGAGGTGCGGAATCCGTTCATGAGCGAGAAGTTCCTGCATGAGGGCGACGAGCGCCGAAAGGACGTCGCCCCGGTGCCGTTGCCGAGCCCCGAAGGCGTGCGAGAGACCGCATCGAGCGATACGGCCCACGGTTCGGGCGTCACCTGCCCGTGCCGGTGTGGCGAACATATGGCGGCGGATGAGCCGCCCGCCTTGACCAAGGTCGATTCGGGCCGCGAGATTGGCTCGAACCCGCGACGTTGACAACCGCCGGACCCACTCTTATCTGAGGCGGGCCGTGCGTCCGCGAGCGCGCAGACGGCCGTCGAGTCGCGATTTCGTCGCCCCGTCGGTCGCGCGATCGGCGGAAGGCGGCCGCTGCGACGGGGGAAGGGCACTCCCGAACGACGACCCGAACCATCGGGCGACCTGTAAGACCCATCGGATTTCGGCCCTCCGACGTCCACGCCACGTTCTGCCACGACCCCGAGGAAGGGCCTCCATGATCGGCCTCGCTAGTCTCGCCAAGAAGCTGTTCGGCTCCGCCAACGATCGCAAGATCAAGGCCTATCGTCCCCGCGTCGAGGCGATCGCCGCCCTCGAGCCCGAGATCGAGAAGCTCACCGACGACGAATTGCGCGACCGCACCCGCCAGTTCCGCGAGCAGCTCGCCGCCGGCACCGATCTCGACGACCTCCTCGTCCCCGCCTTCGCCACCGTGCGCGAGGCGGCCAAGCGCGTCATCGGCCAGCGTCACTACGACGTGCAGATGATCGGCGGCATGGTGCTCCACGAGGGCAAGATCTCCGAGATGAAGACCGGCGAAGGCAAGACCCTCGTCGCCACCCTCGCGGTCTACCTCAACGCGATCCCCGCCAAGGGCGTCCACGTCGTCACCGTCAACGACTACCTCGCCAAGCGCGACAGCGAGTGGATGGGCCAGATCTACCGCTTCCTCGGTCTCACCACGGGCGTCATCGTCCACGGCATGACCGACGAGGAGCGCAAGGACGCCTACGCCTGCGACGTCACCTACGGCACCAACAACGAGCTCGGCTTCGACTACCTGCGCGACAACATGAAGTACGACTTCGTGCAGATGGTTCAGCGCGGCCACGCCTACGCCATCGTCGACGAGGTCGACAGCATCCTGATCGACGAGGCGCGCACGCCGCTGATCA
>JBEOKB010000017.1:0-31965 GCA_040275425.1 Siculibacillus sp.
ACCCACGACATTCAGCTTGGGAAGCTGACGTTCTACCTCTGAACTACACCCGCTCGGGCGACTCACTCATAGCCTCGGCGGGGGGCGGCGTGCAAGGGGTAGATCGCGCCGGGGCGACGCGGGTGGCCAGTCCATGGGCGGTCTTGTTCCATTGCGACGGCGCCGCCAGCAGCTCCCAGACCGCGCGCCAGGCGGCGAAGGAGATCGCGCACCAGTAGAGCGGCATGGTCAGGACGTCGGCGATCGCCACCCGGCGGCGGCCGCGCGCGGTCACCTGGAGGGCGAGAATCCACGCGCCGACGATGCCGGTGACATAGGCGAAGATCCCGGCCAGCAGCACGACGTCGCCGTCGAGGAAGCGGTCGCCGAACAACGGCACGAGGCCGAGGGCCTGGAGCGTCAGCAGCAGGAAACTGGGGGCGAAGGCGAAGGCCGACACCAGTTGGCCGCCGAGCACCAGATGGAAGGCGAGCGCGTCGGCCGGGCCGAGTTCGCGGTGGAGGCGCAGCGGCGTGCGGACGTGGGTGAACCAGGTCTGCATCCAGCCCTTGAGCCAGCGGGTACGCTGGGCGCTCCAGGCGCGCCAGTGCTTGGGCGCCTCCTCGAGGGTGGAGGAGGCGACCATGGCGAAGCGGAAGCCGCCGCGGGCGAGGCGCACGGCGATGTCGGCGTCCTCGGTGACGTTGGCCGGGTCCCAGGCGCCGACGCGATCGAGCGTGGCGCGGCGGAAGTGGTTCGAGGTGCCGCCGAGCGGCAGGAACAGGCCGCGATCGGCGAGCCAGGGCAAGAGGCCGTGGAAGAGCACCGCGTATTCGATCTCGAACTGGCGCACCAGCCAGGGGCGGTCGCCGTCGGCGTGGTCGATCTCGAGCGCGGCCTGGACCACGGCGAGTTCGGGCGGCCCGGCGCGGAACACCGCCGCCACCCGGCGGAGCTGATCGGGATCGGGGCGATCCTCGGCGTCGTAGACGGTGACGAAGTCGGCGGCGACGGTCTGGAGCGCGAAGTCGAGCGCCTTGGGCTTGGTGCGCGGCAGCGACGGCGGCACCACCACCACGTCGAAGGGAGTGTCGCGGACGAGGCGCACGGCGCTCGCCCGCGTCGCCTCGTCGTCGGCCTCGACCACCAGACGGACGATCAGACGATCGGTCGGATAGTCGAGCCGGCGCAGGGCGGCGACGAGGTCGGGCAGGACCTCGACCTCGCGATAGAGCGGCACCAGAACGGCGACGGTGGGCAGATCGGCGTCGCGCACCGGCGGCGGCTCGTCCGGATCGGGCCCGCGGTCGGCGATGATCAGGCGGAAGACGCCGATGAGCAGGAACAGCGTGGTCCAGAAGGCGATCAGCGGCGTGAACAGGCCGAAGGAGGCGACGAACCACACCACGATCAGCGCCGCGACCACCAGGAGCTGCCACGGCTCGGGCGTGCCGACGCAGGAGAGATCGGGATCGCGATCGAGCACCGCGCGCCGGGCGCGGCGGGTCAGGGCGGCGGACCAGCGCTCGATCAGGGCGCGACGGATCTCGCGCGGCGCGGCGATCACCAGTCGGTCGCGCTCGCGCGGGTGGCGGGCGACGAAGTCGCCGATCAGGACCTGCTGGGCCGCGCTCGGGGCGGTGACGAGGAGATGATCGGGGGCGGGGCCGAGCAGCATGCTCTCGGCACGGGTGAAGACCTCGGGCGCGGGCGGCTCGTCGTCCGGGTCGGCGAGATCGGGGGCGACGACGTCGAGGCGCGCGAGCCCGAGGGCGGCGGCGACCTCGCCCCAGCGCTCGGTTTCGGACGCATCGGGGGAGAGGGCGACGCGCGACACGTCCGGAGACGGCGCTGCGGTCGAGACGCTCGACGGAATGGTTCTTTCTCCCCGCGCCCACCTCGCCTAATCTCCGGACGTTCGGCGAATCCCCTCCCTCGCACGGGACCCGTCACAACCGAAGACCCGCCATGATTGCACCGTTCCTCCGCTCTGTCTGCCTATGCGTCATGCTCGGCGGCCTCGTCCTTTCGGCGGGGGCGGCGCGCGCGGACGAGGCGACGGCGACGGCACCATTGGCGGCGACCCCGGTGTTCCGACCGCTGTTCTGGGATCCGGCCAATCGGCCGCAGAAGCCGACGGGCGAGATCGGGACGATCCGGTTTCTGACCACCGGCGATTTCCCGCCGTTCTCGTTCCTGGATTCCGGCGGGCGGCTGATGGGCTACCACGTCGATCTGGCGCGGATGCTGTGCGAGGAGATCGGCGCGACCTGCACCATCCAGATGCGCCCGTTCGGCGATCTGGTGACGGCGCTCGGCGAGAAGCGCGGCGACGCGATCCTGGCGGGGCTGGTGGTCGGGCCGGAGCTGCGCGACCGGCTCGACGTCGGCGACGCCTATCTGACCACACCCGGGCGGTTCGTGGCGCGGCGCGAGGACGCGCCGACGCCGACGCCCGAGGGGCTCACGGGGCGGACCATCGCGGTGGTGTCGGGCTCGACCCACGAGGCGTTCGTCCTCGAAACCTTCCCGGCGGCGCGGATCGTCGCCTATCCGGACGAGACGGCGGCGCGCGACGCGGTGCGCGATCGCGTCGCCGACGCCCACTTCGGCGATGCGATCGGGCTGTCGTTCTGGGTCGAGGGCGAGGCGAGCCGGGGATGCTGCGATTTCGACGGCGGCGCGTTTCTCGAGGCCGACTACTTCGGCGAGGGACTGCGCATCGCCGTGGCGAAGACCAATCAGCGCCTCAGGCGCCACCTCGACTACGCGCTCAGGCGCCTGGCGGTCGAAGGGCGGCTCGGCGAACTCTACCTGCGCTGGTTTCCGCGCGGCTACTATTGAGCCCGCGCCCGAAAGGAAGACATGACCGACCTGATCTGGACACGTGAACTCGGCGCCCGCGCCACGATCGTTCTCGCCCACGGCGCCGGAGCGCCGATGGATTCGAGCTTCATGACGCGCATCGCCGAGGGGCTGGCGGCGCGAGGGCTGGCGGTGGCGCGGTTCGAATTCGCCTACATGGCCAAGCGGCGCACCACCGGCAAGAAGTATCCGCCGCCGAAGGCGGAGAAGCTCTCCTCGGAGTTCGTGGCGGCGGTCGCGGCGGCTCTCGCCTCGCCGGAATGCGTCGGACCGGTGGCGATCGGCGGCAAGTCGATGGGCGGGCGGGTCGCGGCGATCACCGCGGGCGGCGAGCTCGACGGGCGCGTCGCCGGGGTCGCGTGCCTCGGCTATCCGTTCCACGGACCGGGACGGCCGGAGGAGATCCGGCTGGCGCCGCTGCAGGGCGGGCGTCTGCCGACGCTGATCGTCCAGGGCGAGCGCGACGAGTTCGGCTCGCGGCTCGAGGTCGAGGCGCTCGACGTCGGACCGAACGCGCGGTTCGAGTGGATCGAGGACGGCAGCCACGACTTCGGGCCGCGCGGGGCCTCGCCCGCCACGCTCAAGACCAACATCGCCCACGCCTGCGACGTGGTGGCCGCCTTCGTGCTCGGCCTCGCCGAGACGGTCGCGCGCGCCGAAGCGCCGATCGCCGAGGAGAGCGGCGAGGCGGGCACGGAGACGGACGCCGCGAGCGCCTGATCCGCCTCGGAGCGGGGGCGAAGCGCCCCTTCCCCGGCCTTCTCTCGGCCGCGTTCCATCGAAGCCGCCGTCGCGAGCAATTCCTTTCCGCGCATCGCGCGCGCAGGGTCGTGGCGTGCTTGTCCGAACGCGGCCGCGCCCGATATTTCAATACCCGTCTTCCGCCGTGCGAGAGCGAGAGCGGAAGACGGCGGATGCCCGACGGCGCCCGTCCGGTCTAGGAGCGGCGGGCAGGATCCCGCGCGCGGACAGCGAGGATCCGGTGTCGAGCCTTCTTGCGATGATCGATTGGCCCTACGTGGTGTCCGGGCTCGGGGTGGGCGTGCTGGTCGGCACCACCGGGGTCGGCGGCGGCTCGCTGATGACACCGCTGCTGGTGCTGCTGTTCGGCGTGCATCCGGCGACGGCGGTCGGCACCGACCTCCTGTTCGCGGCGACGACCAAGAGCGTCGGCACGATCGTGCACGGGGCCAATCGAACCATCGACTGGGCGGTGACGGGTCTCCTGGCGGCGGGCAGCGTGCCGGCGACGGTGGCGACGCTGTGGATGCTGTCGCACGTCCAGGCGTCGATGGGGGCCTCGGCCAAGGTGATCGCCACGGTGCTCGGGGTGATGCTGATCCTGACCTCGGCGGCGCTGCTCGGGCGCCGGATGCTGCGGACGCTGATCGAGCGGCACCGCGCGCCGGGCGAGGCCAACGAGACCTGCCGCGGGGCGGCCACGGTGGCGCTCGGGGCGGTGCTGGGCGTGGTGGTGTCGATCTCGTCGGTCGGCGCGGGCGCGATCGGCATGACCGCGCTCTTGCTGCTCCATCCCAACCGGCCGATCGCCCGACTGATCGGCGCCGACATCGTGCACGCCGTGCCGCTGACGCTGCTGGCCGGGCTCGGTCACTGGCTGATCGGCTCGGTCGACTTCGGCCTGCTCGGCACGCTGCTGATCGGCTCGATCCCCGGCGTGATCCTCGGCTCGCTCCTGGGGCCGCGCCTGCCGGAAACGGTGCTGCGGCCGATCCTGGCGGCGGTGCTGGCGCTGGTCGGGGTGAAGCTGGTGTTCGGCTGAGGGCCGAACGGCTCTCATTCGCCGCGCGGCAGCGCCTTCGGATCGAAGCGGTAGCTGGTCGAGCAGAAGTCGCAGGTCACGACGATCTCGCCGTCGACGGTCATGTCGTCGACCTGCTCGGCGGTGAACTGGCCGAGCATGGTCTCGACGCGCTCGCGCGAGCAGCGGCAACGCTCGACGAGGCGCAGCGGTTCGAACACGTGCGCGCCGCGCTCGTGGAACAGGCGATAGAGCAGGCGCTCGGCCGAGACCTCGGGGTCGGTCAGCTCGACGTCCTCGATGGTGGCGACCAGGGCGTCGGCCTCGGCCCAGGCGTCGTCGACGGCGACCTCGTGCGGCGCGGTGCCCTCGGGGGCGTCGCCGGGGTGGAGGTCGCGCGCGCGGCGGCGATCCTCGCTCTCGGGCAGGAACTGCACCATCACGCCGCCGGCGCGCCAGGCGTGGCGCGGCTCGTGGCCGGCCTCGCGGGTGAGCATCTCGCCGACGGCGAGGCGAACGCGGGTGGGGATCTGCTCGGACTGGCGGAACCAGACGTGGGCGACCTCCTCGAGCGAGGTGCGGTCGAGGGCGACGACGCCCTGCCACGGGGTCATGCCGGCGCCCTGATCGATGGTCATGGCGAGGTGGCCGTGGCCGAGGAGATCGGCGGGCGTGGCGGCTCCGGCGGCGACGGCGGCGGCGACGCCGTCGGCATCGAAGCTCGCATAGGCGCGCACTCCGTCCGGGGTCTGGAAGTCGACCACCAGCATCGAGACCGGGCCGTCGGTGCGGGTCTGGAGGATGAAGCGGCCGTCGAACTTGATCGAGGTGGCGAGCAGGCCGGTGAGCGTGATCGCCTCGGCGAGGAGGCGGCAGACCGGCGCGGGGTAGGCATGACGACCGAGAATGGCGTCGAGGCTCGGGCCGAGACGGACGACCCGGCCGCGCACGTCGAGGGCGGGCACGGTGAAGGGCAGAACGCTGTCGAGCGCGGCGGCGGCGGGAATGGTCGCGGAAGTCTCGGTCATGCCGGATGATCGTCCTGGAGCCGGAGGGGCGGGCGCGAGCGGTCGCATCGTGTGCGGGCGTGGGAGACGCGGAGCTTCGCCCGAGACGAGGCGTCGTCGGCGCATATGGGGCGCGCGGCGGGGCTTCGCCAGAGGGGAGGCCCCGAACCGGCGAAGCGGGCGTCGGCTCAGGCGCCGACGCGGCCGAGGCACCAGGCCAGCACGCCCTTCTGGGCGTGGAGGCGGTTCTCCGCCTCGTCGAACACCACCGAGCGCGGACCGTCGATCACTTCCGCCGTGACCTCCTCGCCGCGATGGGCGGGCAGGCAGTGCATGAAGATCGCGTCCTTCGCGGCGGCGTCCATCAGCCGGGCGGTGACCTGATAGGGCTTGAGCAGGTTGTGACGGCGCTCGCTCTCGTCGTCGCCCATCGACACCCAGGTGTCGGTGACGACGCAGTTCGCGCCCTCGACCGCCTCGTAGGCGTCCTCGGTCCAGTAGACGTCGGCGCCGACCTCGCGGGCCCAGCCCATGATCTCGGCGCGGGGGGCGAGTTCGGGCGGGGTGGCGACGCGCAGCTTGAAGTCGAAGCGTTCGGCGGCGTGGATCATCGAGGCGAGCACGTTGTTGGTGTCGCCGACCCAGGCCAGCGTCTTGCCGGCGATGGGGCCGCGATGCTCCTCGAAGGTCATGACGTCGGCCATGATCTGGCAGGGATGCGAGGCCTTGGTCAGGCCATTGATCACCGGCACGGTGGCGTTCTCGGCCAGTTCGGTCAGGGCCGAATGATCGAGAATGCGGATCATGATGGCGTCGACGAAGCGGGAGAGCACGCGGGCGGTGTCGGCGATGGTCTCGCCGCGCCCGAGCTGCATCTCCTCGCCGGTGAGCATCACCGTCTCGCCGCCGAGCTCGCGCATGCCGACGTCGAAGGAGACGCGGGTGCGGGTCGAGGGGCGCTCGAAGATCATCGCCAGAACCTTGCCGGCGAGGGGACCCTGGCCGCGGAAGGCGCCGTTGCGCACGGCCTTGAGGCGGCGGGCCTCGTCGAGGACGAGACGAAGGTCGGCCGCGCTCACGTCGGTCAGATCGAGGAAATGACGCTGTTCCTTGGGGAGTGTCACGCTGCGGCCCCCTTTTCGGCCTTGGAGAGGGTCCGGGCGGCGGCTTCGGTGCGCGCCACGGCCTCGTCGATCTCTTCGTCGCTCACCACCAGGGCGGGCAGGAAACGCACCACGTCGTCACCGGCGCCGACCACCAGCAGCTTCTCGCCGCGCAGGGCGGCGACCACGTCGGCGGTCGGGCGACGGCACTTGAGGCCGAGCATCAGGCCGTCGCCGCGCACTTCCGCGAAGACGTCCGGATGGAGGTCGACCACGGCGGCGAGCTTCTGCTTGAGGCGCAGGCCCTTGTCGCGCACGGCCTCGAGGAAGCCGGGCTCGAGCACGACGTCGAGCACGGCGTTGCCGGCGGCCATGGCGAGCAGGTTGCCGCCGTAGGTCGAGCCGTGGGTGCCGGCGGTCATGCCGGAGGCGGCATCCTCGGTGGCGAGGCAGGCGCCGAGCGGAAAGCCGCCGCCGATGCCCTTGGCCGAGGCGAGGACGTCCGGCGCGACGCCGGTGCCCTCGTAGCCCCACAATCGGCCGGTGCGACCCATGCCGCACTGGACCTCGTCGAAGACCAGGAGCAGGTCGCGCTCGTCGCAGACGCGGCGCAGGAAGCCGAGGAAGCTCGGCGGCACCGGGCGCACGCCGCCCTCGCCCTGGATCGGTTCGATCAGGATGCCGGCGGTCTCCGGACCGATGGCGGCCAGCACCTTCTCCTCGTCGAAGCCCTCGACCTTGTCGAAGCCCTCGACCTTGGGGCCGAAGCCCTCGATGTACTTCTCCTGGCCGCCGGCGGCGATGGTCGCCAGCGTGCGGCCGTGGAAGGCGCCTTCGAAGGTGATCAGGCGGAAGCGCTCGGGGCGACCCTTGGCCCACTGCCAGCGGCGCACGGTCTTGATGGCGCATTCGAGCGCCTCGGCGCCGGAATTGGTGAAGAACACCCGGTCGGCGAAGGAGGTCTCGGTGAGACGCCGGGCGAGCTTCTCCTGATGCGGCGCGGCGAAGACGTTCGACACGTGCCACAGCTTCTCGGCCTGATCCTTCAGCGCGGCGACGAGACGGGGGTGGCAGTGGCCGAGCGCGTTCACGGCGATGCCCGCCATCATGTCGAGCCATCGCGTCCCGTCGGCCTCGTACAGCCACACGCCCTCGCCTCGCTCGAAGGCGAGATCGGCGCGCGAGAAGGACGAGAACAACGCGGTATCGGTCATGGCTCCTGCCTCCGTCGGCGGTGGGGGCGTCCACCGCGATCGAGGCTCGGCCGATCGCGGAAGAAACGGGCGATCCACCGCCCTTCCTCTGTCTCCCGGCTCGACCGCCCTCGTTTTCGCGGGGTCGAAGCGCGGGGCAAAAACGAACAATGCCGCCTCATCGGCGGCACTGCGGTCCTCGCGCGGGATAATGGTCGCGGGTCGCGCGAATTGTCAACGTCGACAACGCGAGAAAGGGCCGAAACACGCGGTTTCCCGCACTGTCGTCCGCACGGTCCAGACCTCGGCGCATGCTGGCGACGGGCGGGCGAGAGCTGTTGCACAACGGACTCAAGTCTGGGGAAAAGGCATCGTTCATCCACCGAAACGATCGGCGTCCGGGTTGCTGGCGAGTCTACCGATGGTGTAGTTTACCTTTCATTAAACACGACATCTCGTGCGGCGGATCTTCTGGTCCCGAGTTCCCAGTCATGCGTCGGCGCTTCCCGCAGGGAAACGCGACCGGAGGATTCCTCCGGGCGACGGGGGATTCGGTCGGGCGATGCGCGGGTCACGACAGCGAGGGATGCAATGATCTCCTGGACCGACGAGCGGGTCGACCTCCTCAAGAAGCTCTGGGGCGAGGGGCTCAGTGCCAGTCAGATCGCCGGCGAGCTCGGCGGCGTGACGCGCAATGCCGTGATCGGCAAGGTGCATCGTCTCGGCCTGTCGGGCCGCGCCAAGGCGCCGCAGCCGCAGACCCAGCGCCCGAAGAAGCCGATGGCGCGTCCGGCGACGTCGAGCGGTCGCAGCGAGGGTGGGCCGGTCAGCATCGGCGCCACCGCGCTCAAGGCCGACGCTCTGCCGACGCCGCGCCCGCAGGCCGCGCCGGCGCCGTCGCTGACCTCGCTCTCCGACGAGCCGCTGATCCCCAACGCCACCGTGCTGCAGATCAACGAGCAGACCTGCAAGTGGCCGGTCGGCGATCCGAGCACGAGCGACTTCCACTTCTGCGCCCGTCGCTCCGACGTCGGCATCCCCTACTGCGCCTATCACGCGCGCATCGCCTACCAGCCGGTGGCCGATCGCCGCCGCGACCGCGAACGGCGGGCCATGCGCGGCTGATCGAGGCGAACCGAAGAAAAGAAGAGCCCGGCGGAGCGATCCGCCGGGCTCTCTCGTTTCGTGGAGCGCGTGACGCGCGGGCGATCACGGGGCGCCGGAGGCGAAGCGATCGTCGAAGGCGTAGCCGGATCCGCGCACGGTGCGGATGGGATCGCGCTCGCGCGGGCGGTTGATCGCCTTGCGCAGGCGGCCGACGTGCACGTCGACGGTGCGTTCGTCGACGTAGACGTCCATGCCCCAGACGCCGTCGAGCAGCTGCTCGCGCGAGAAGACGCGGCCGGGCGACTGCATCAGGAATTCGAGCAGGCGGAATTCCGTCGGGCCGAGATGGACCTCGCGGCCGGCGCGGCGGCAGCGCTTGGTCTCGCGGTCGAGCTCGAGGTCGCCGGCGGCGAGGCGGGTCGACACCAGCTCGGGACGGGCGCGGCGCAGCATGGCGCGGATGCGGGCCATCAGCTCGGGCGTGGAGAAGGGCTTGACCACGTAGTCGTCGGCGCCGGTGGCGAGCCCGCGAATGCGCTCGCTCTCCTCGCCGCGCGCGGTCAGCATGATGATGGGCAAACGCTCGGTCTCGGGCCGGGTGCGCAGACGGCGGCACAGCTCGATGCCCGACAGGCCCGGCAGCATCCAGTCGAGCACCAGGAGGTCGGGCACGCTCTCGCGCAGGCGGGTGTCGGCGTCGTCGCCGCGATCGCAGACCTCGACCTCGTAACCCTCGCTCTCCAGATTGTAGCGCAGGAGGAGGCTGAGGGCCTCCTCGTCCTCGACGATCAACACGCGCGCCATGACGGGCGTTCCTCCGATCAGGCGCCGTCGCCGAGCTGCATCTGGCCGACGTCGTTGGCCTTGGGACGCTCTTCGGTGACCTGTTCGCCGGTCACTTCGAACCAGATCGCCTCGGCGATGTTGGTGGCGTGATCGCCGATGCGCTCGACGTTCTTGGCGCAGAACAGGAGGTGGGTGCAGAAGGTGATGTTGCGCGGATCCTCCATCATGTAGGTGAGGAGTTCGCGGAACAGCGAGGTGTAGAGCGCGTCGATCTGGTCGTCGCGTTCGCGCACGTCGCGAGCGCGGTCGGCGTCGCCGGCGGTGTAGGCGTCGAGCACGCTCTTGAGCTGATCGAGCGCGGTCTCGGCCAGATGTTCGACGCCGATGGCCAGGCGCTTGACCTGGACGGCGCCGCCCATGACGACGGCGCGCTTGGCGATCGACTTGGCGAGATCACCGATGCGCTCCAGATCCCCGGCGATGCGCAGGGCGGCGAAGACGTGGCGCAGGTCGACGGCCATCGGCTGGCGACGGGCGATGACCTGGATCGCCTGTTCCTCGACCTCGCGCTGGAGCGCGTCGATGCGCGCGTCGGTCTGGATGACCTTGTGGGCGAGCTTGGTGTCGCCGCGCACCAGCGCGGAGATGGCCTCGGCGATCTGCCCTTCGGCCAGTCCGCCCATCTCGGCGATGCGGCCGGTGAGTTCCTTCAGTTCCTGGTCGTAGCGAGCGACGATATGAGGGGACATCGAGCGAACTCCTGCGCGATCCGGCCGATCCGGTCCAGTGGGGGGACGGGCGGAGAAACGTGCGATCCCCGCCCTGTCGTCATACCGTTTCTATGACACGGACGCGTCAGTTTCGTGACGGTCCAACCGACTGTTCTTCTTCACTCTTTTCCTGATCGACCGCATCGAGGCGGACGGTGAAGGTCGAGCCTTCGCCCATCCTCGAGGCGATGTCGAGCCGACCGCCGTGGCGGGTGAGGATGTGCTTGACGATGGCCAGACCGAGCCCGGTGCCGCGTTTGGCGCCGGTCTCGTCGTGGGCACGATAGAACCGCTCGGTCAGGCGCGGCAGGTGGACCGGGGCGATGCCGGGGCCGAAGTCGCGCACGGCGACGAGGCGGGCGTCGCCGTCGCGCGAGACGGCGATCTCGACCCGGCCGCCGGAGCCGCCGTACTTCACCGCGTTCTCGACCAGATTGGAGAAGACCTGGACCAGCTCGTCGCGATCGCCGCGCACGGGAGCGGGCGTGTCGCATCCGAGGACGGTGATCTCGACGGCGGCGGCGCGGGCGGCGGGGCCGACCAGATCGGCGACCTGGGGCACGACCTCGGCGAGATCTACCGTCGTCTCGGGGCGCAGGTGGGCGCGCATCTCGACCCGCGACAGCGACAGGAGATCGTCGATCAGCCGCTTCATGCGCCAGGCCTGCTCGGCCATCACGGCGAGGAAGCGCTGGCGGGCGGTCGCGTCGTCGCGAGCCGGGCCCTGGAGGGTCTCGATGAAGCCGGTGACGGCGGCGAGCGGGGTGCGCAGCTCGTGGCTGGCGTTGGCGACGAAGTCGGCGCGCATGCGCTCGACCCGGCGGCGCTCGGTCAGGTCCTCGATGCGGATCAGGACGAACTCCGGCCGGGTTCCGGCCTCGGGGCGGCGCATCGGGGCGAGGCGGGCCTCGAGCCAGCGTTCGGTCGGCACCTTCTCCTGCCATTCGACCACCCGGGGGGCGGCTTGGTCGACCACTGCGGCGACGGCGTCGCGCAGCGCCGGCACGCGCAGGCCGAAGGAGAGCGGATCGCCGGGACGCAGGGCGCGAAAGACGGCGACGGCCGGGCCGTTGACCCAGCGCACCACGCCGGCGGCGTCGACGACGAGGCAGGGGCTGTCGATCGCCTCGACCACCGCCTTCATGCCGAGGTCGGGCCAGGGGCGACGACCACGGGCGAGGCGGGCGACGCGCGGGCGGGGATCCTCGCGACTACGAGCGAGCCATTCGACGCCGACGACCGCGATCAGGGCGAGAGCCGCCGTCCACCAGGGCACGCCGTAGCCGCGCACCGCCCCGACGGCGATCGACGCGCCGACCACCAGCAGCGCCACGGAGGGGGCGATCCGCAGGCGGGGCGGCTCGGGGGCATCGTGTTCGGCAGGATCGCGGGCCATCACCGCCTTCGCATCTCGTCGGTGTCGGGTCGATTAGAACGCTTCGCGCGGCGATCGCAACAGGGAAGCGCGCGAGAGACGATCTTCGTCGGCGCGCGACGACGGTTCGATGACGAACGTCACGAAGACGGCAAAGAAAAACGCCCCGGCGCGGGGCCGAGGCGTCGAACGGATCAGGGACGCACGGGCGAGCCCGCCGTCTCACCGGGTGTTGGCGGCGAGCAGGCTGCGATAGGTCCGCGCCCAGGCGCCGTTGGCCTCGCACACGGTCTCCCAGCCTTCGGAGGCCAGACCGCCGTCGACGTCGCGATAGAGCTGATCGGCGGCGTCGGCGTCGAGGCCGCTCTCGGCCAGCGCGCGGTTCATCGCCTTGCCGAGGGCGTCGGCCTGACGGTGCGCGATCGGGAAGCCGCAGATCTCGGCGGAAATCGCGATGCGATAGAGCGTGCGCAGGGTCTCGTCGGCGGTCTCGCCGGCACGCGAGGCGGTCGGGACGCTCGCCAGGGCGAGAGACAGGCAGGCGAGGCCGAGGAGGCCGCGGGTCGAACGACCGGCACGCATCGCGGGGTCCTTTCGGAGAGAATCGGAGAAGGCTCGAAACGAGGCTGACGCCACGTCCCTCACGAAACGTTAATAGGAGGCGGGGACGGGTGACGGCAACCCTCGAATTCCACATCCGGCCTCGCGAACGGGGCAGTGTGGCTTCCCGGTCATAGTCCTTCGGCGCCCGCCTCGGCGGCGGGGCCGGGATGGGTGTCGATCCAGGCGTCGGGGGCGGCGGCGTCGAACACCGCGCCGTCGAAGGGCACCACCGTCTCGACCGCGCCGTCCGGCTCGGCCGGACCGATCGCCGCATCCCAATGGGCGGGCGAAAAGGCGGTGCGGGCGGCGTCGAGGGCGGCGGCGCGATCGGTGATGCGGTTCCAGCGCAGGATCTGGGCGGCGAGCCACAGTCCGTCGGCGGCGCGGGGGCGATTGATCGGCCCGGCCGGGCCGGGGCCGTGGAAGCGCAGAAAGCCGGGCGCGTCGAGGGCGGGCTCGCCGCGCGCGGCGACGAGGCGGCCGGAGAGCGAACGGCCGATCACCTCGGCGTCGACGCCGATCACCTCGGGGCGGGCGAGCAGGGCGGCGAGGTCGGCGTGGTTGGCCGGGTCCTCGGCCCAGGCGGCGGCGGCATCGAGGGCACGCAGGAGGGCGGCGAGGTCGTCCGGGCGGCGCTCGGCGAAGGTCTCGCGCACGCCGAGCACCTTCTCGGGGGTGGAGGTCCAGATCGGGCCGGTCGACAGGACGATGCGGCCGACGCCGGCCTCGACGGCGAGGCTCGACCACGGCGCGCCGACGCAGCAGCCGTCGACGACGCCGCTCTCGAGGGCGTCGACCATGTAGGGCGGCGGCACCACTACCAGACGCAGGTCGCGATCGGGGTCGAGCCCGACGGCGGCGAGCCAGTAGCGCAGTTGGTAGTTGTGGCAACTGAAGGGGTGGACGTGGGCCAGCGTCAGCGGTGGGGCACCGGCGCGGGCGCGGGCGGCGACCACGTCGGCGAGGGCGCGACCGGCGGCGAGCGGGTCGGCGATGCCGCTCCAGGCGGTCGGGTCGATCTCGACGTGGCGGGCGAGCGAGACGGCGTTGCCGCCGTGGTTCATGACGAAGGGGGCGATAATCGGCGCGGCGAGGGGGCCGAGGCCGAGGCGGGCGGCAATGGCCATCGGCGCCAGCATGTGGGCGGCGTCGAAATGGCCGAGCACGATGCGGTCGCGGATGTTGGCCCACGAGGTCTCGCGGACGAGATCGAGTTCCAGCCCCTCGGCGGCGGCGAAGCCGAGATCGCGCGCCACCACCAGCGGGGCGCAGTCGACGAGCGGGATGAAGCCGACGCGCAGGCGGACGAGGGCGCGCGCGGGGCGATCGGGGCGAAGGAGGTCGAGGGCGGTTCGGCTCGTCATTTCTTCGCCCTCATCCGAGAAGCTGCGCCGCGGTGACCACCGACTGGGCGATCTCCGACAGTTTCTTCTTTTCGTTCATCGCGGTCCGCCGCAGCATCGCGTAGGCCTCTTCTTCCGAAACCGACCGCGACTTCATCAGAATGCCCTTGGCGCGCTCGATCAGCTTGCGCTCGGCCAGCTCGCTGCGGGCCTGCTCGAGCTCGCGCGACAGGCGGTCGAAGGCGTTGAAGCGCGAGACGGTCATGTCGAGGATCGGCTTGACCCGCTCCTTCCGCAGACCGTCGACGATGTAGGCGGAGACGCCGGCATCGACGGAGGCCTCGATCATCGCGGTGTCGGACTGGTCGACGAACATGGCGATCGGGCGCTTCACCATGCGCGAGACCTGGAACATCTGCTCGAGGACGTCGCGCGAGGGGTCGGCGAGATCCATCAGGATGACGTCGGGGTCGATCTGCCAGATGCGGCGCAGCAGTTCGTGGGTGGTGTCGAGGCGAACGACGTGGGTGAACCCGGCCTCGCGCAGGCCCTCCTCGAGGATGGCGCTGCGGACCGGATTCTCGTCGATCACCAGGATGGTGAGTGTCGTGTCGACCACGCGAACGGTTCCCTCGACGTCGAAGCGCGACGTCGGGTGCATCATCGTCGGCCGCGTGCGCTGCGGCAAGAGGGGTTCGAGAGGGCGCAGGTTCGGGGTTGCGCGCGAGGCCGGACGCGCCTATCCCTCGACGGAGGGATCGCTCGGCGCGGAGGATAAGCCCATGACATCACATGCGAATGCGTCGCATGCGGAACAGAAGGAAGCCGCCGCGCTCGGGTCGATCGTCGCCTCGACCGGATTGACGATCGCCAAGGCGGTCGCGGCCCTCCTCACCGGTTCGCTCGGCCTGTTGTCGGAGGCGATCCACGGCCTGCTCGACGTCGGGGCGACGGTGATGACCTATTTCGCGGTCAAGATCGCCGACCAACCGGCCGACGACCAGCATCACTACGGTCACGCCAAGATCGAGAGCGTGGCGGCGCTGTTCGAGACGGGGCTGTTGTTCCTGGCTTCGGGCTGGATCATCTGGGAGGCGATCCAGCGCATTCGCGGCCACGGCGGCGAGGTCGAGGTGACGCCGCTGGCGGTCGGCGTGGTGGTGGTGTCGATCGTGGTCGACTTCTTCCGCGCCCGCAATCTGCAGAAGGTGGCCGAGGAGACCAACAGCCAGGCGCTGGAGGCGGACGCGCTGCACTTCTCGTCGGACATGTGGAGTTCGGCGGTGGTACTGGTCGGACTCGGGATGGTGTGGGGCGGCTTTCCCCTCGGCGACGCGATCGCGGCGATCGGGGTGTCGGCCTTCGTGTGTCTGGCCGGGTGGCGGCTGGGACAGCGGACGATCGACTCGCTGATGGACGCGGCGCCGGCGGGCGTGGGCGAGCGCGTCGAGGCGATCGCCGAGGCGGTGATCGGGGTGGTGGCGACCGAGCGGGTGCGGGCGCGGCCGTCGGGAGCGCGGGTGTTCGTCGATCTCGACGTGGCGGTGAGCCGGACGCGGTCGTTCGACGAGACGGCGCGGATCAAGACGGAGATCGCGGCGGCGGTGACCAGGGAGATGCCGGAGGTCGAGATCTCCATCGTCACCCATCCGCGCGCGCTCGACGACGAGACCATCCACGAACGCATCATGGTGATCGCCCGCAATCGGGGGCTGGCCATCCATCACCTGACCGTGCAGTCGCTCGCCGACGAACGGGTGGCGGTGTCGCTCGATCTCGAGGTCGACGGCCGTCTGAAGCTCGCCGAGGCCCATGCGGTGGCGAGCGGGCTCGAGGAGGCGATCGAGGCGGAGCTCGGCGCGGGCAGCGAGGTGGAGACCCACATCGAGCCGATCACCATCGATCGGCTGGCCGGGATCGATCTGCCGATGGAGGAGGTGGCGTCGATCCGGGCCGACCTCGAAGCGGCGGCGGCGCGCGGCGGCATCGTCGGCGAGGTCCACCACGTGCGGGCGCGCGCGACCGAGGAGGGCATCATCGTCAACTTCCACTGCCGGGCGGCGCCGACGATCGGGGTCGCCGATCTGCACACGGCGATCGACGACGTCGAGCGGGCGGTCAGGGCGACACGGCCGATGGTGCGGCGCGTGATCGGACACGGCGAGCCCCTGCGGACCGAGTGAGCACGACTACCGCAAGGGAAGATGTATTCAGATACCGCTAATATGTATTCGTTCGATAATATTGGGACGAATTGGTGAAATTTCGTGTCTTATTTCTTTCTTCCATTCAAGTTCGCGACGTCGGTTTACCACATTGTTAACTTTCGGCGACCCAGAGTGGGTGAAACGCCGACCCTTCGACGCACTCCCAGGGATGCTCGAATCGTCGGCGCGATGCCGTAGGGACAAGAACGACCACGAAGGTCACCCCGCGGCGGTCCCCTGTGCCCGAGGATCCCGCCCATGCCGGCTCGTCTTCTTCGCCTCTCCTCCCGACTGTTCTTCGTCGCCGTGCTGTCGATGATCGGCATCGCCGCCGTGACCCTGCTCGGTCTGCGCGGACTGCACACCAGTCTCGAAGAGAACAAGGCCGGCGAGCTGCGCCGCATCGTCGAAATCGCCGAGAGCATCGCGCGCTCGGCGCACGAGCGCGCCGCCAAGGGCGAGATCACTCGAGAAGAGGCGCAACGCAGCGCGCTGACAGAGATCGGGCGGCTGCGCTACGACCACGACAACTACGTGTTCGCGATCGACGGCGCCGGAACCATCGTCATTCATCCCAACACCAAGCTGATCGGCACCAGCGGCAACGACATGAAGGACCCGGACGGCAAGTACCTGTTCCGCGAGATGAACACGGTGGCGGCGCGCGACGGGCAGGGCATGGTCGGCTACACTTGGCCAAAGCCGGGCTCGCAGACGGCGCAACCGAAGATGAGCTGGGTGATCGCCTTCGCGCCGTGGAACTGGGTGCTCGGATCGGGCATGTGGGTCGACGACGTCGAGGCGCAGTACTGGTCGAGCGCGGTGAAGACCGGCGGCATGAGCCTGGCCTTCGTCATCGCCATCGGCGTGATCGTCGGGCTGGTGGTGCGTTCGGTGACGCGGCCGCTGGCGGAGATCCGCGGCGCGATGGTGGCGCTGGGACGGGGCGACACCAGCGTTCACCTCGACACCGACCGCGCCGACGAGATCGGCGAGATGGCGCGCGCGGTGGCGGTGTTCCGCACGCAGGAGATCGAGCGGCGCGAGCTGCAGGCGCAGAGCGCGGCGCAGGAGGCGGCCAAGCAGGCGCGCGAGCGGCGCATTCTCGGCCTGATCACCGACTTCCGCACCCGCGTCGGCGGGCTGCTCGCCTCGGTCGGCGGCGAAATGGCGCAGATGAACGACACCGCGCAGGCGTTGACCGGAACCGCCAAGGCGACGTCGGAACGGGCGAGCGGAGCGGCGCAGGCCTCGCACGACGCCTCCACCAACGTCGAGACGGTGTCGGCGGCGGGCGAGGAGCTGATGGAATCGATCAACGAGATCGGACGGCAGGTGTCGCGCACCACCGAGGTGGTGGCCAAGGCGGCCGACGCATCGCGCGCCACCAATCGCACCGTCGCCGAACTCGAGCAGGCGGCGGCGCGCATCGGCACGGTGGTGGAACTGATCCGCGACATCGCCGAGCAGACCAATCTCCTGGCGCTCAACGCCACGATCGAGGCGGCGCGCGCCGGCGAGGCCGGTCGCGGCTTCGCGGTGGTCGCCAGCGAGGTCAAGCAGCTGGCCACCCAGACCACCAAGGCGACCGAGGAGATCTCCTCGCAGATCACCGCGATCCAGGGCACCACCGGCGAGGCGGTGTCCGCGATCGGCGAGATCGCCCGGATCATGGAGGACGTCAACCGCTTCACCACGGCGATCGCCGCCGCGGTGGAGGAGCAGGGCGCCTCGACCGCCGAGATCGCCCGCAACGTGACGCGTGCCGCCCACGGCACGCGGGTGGTCGCCGACAACATCAACGGCGTCAACGCGGCGGTCGGCGAGACCTCGCAGGCGGCGGCGATGGTGGTGGAGGTGTCGAGCCGCGTCACCACGACCACCGACGATCTGATGACCGCGGTCGATCGCTTCCTCAACGACGTCGCGGCGGCGTGAGACGACGATCGACGCCGACTCGAATGCGAGAAGGCCCGGGAGATCGCTCCCGGGCCTTCTCGCATTCGAGGGCATCGAGCCGCGCGCTCGACGAGGAACCGCTCCGCGCGGAGCGCACGGCTCGAGGATCAGAGAGCGCGAATCCCCCAAAAGCGATGGGGCGACCCGAAGGCCGCCCCATTCGCATCGGACCGGCGATTTCGACCGGTCTCAGTGCAGAGCACCGCGCGCCACTTCCTCGATGCGGCTGCGGACGAGGCCGATGTCGCAGAGCTGACGGTCGTCGAGGGCGGAGAGTTCACGCACGGCGCGGCGGTAGTTGCGGTAGCGCTCCAGAGAGGAACGGACGGTGGAGGCGATGGAGACGAGCGACATGATGTTGATGCGAGGACCGGGGCGGGTCCCCTCTCCCTTGGTTCCGCATCGCCCTCCCGGCCGGTCGGTTCCGGCATTGGTGCGACGCTTTCGATGCTCAAGAAATAGGCTCTTTCGACCAGATCTTGAAGGGGGCGACCTCACCCCCTGCCATGCGTACACCGCATGACTGGAAGGGTTTTGGTTCACCCTTCGTCAACGTTCGGCGCGGCCGTCAAGGATTCGTCATCCTCGAATAACGCGAGGTTTCTCGGGCTTTTCCCCGATCGGGCGAGGATGGCGAAATTCGGGCGAAGATCGGGCAGCCATGCGGCGTGCGCGGAACATTGCCCCGACGAGGCGGTCCTCACGCGCGTTGCCGCCCCGCGCCGGGCGGGACGGTCGGGCCGCTCGTCCGGCGGCGACGGGCTCTCGCGGCACGGGAGCGGTGGGAGCGGGGGCCGTCGGCGCGGGGCGCGCCGACGTGACTTCGCGGGGAGACGAGCGCCAGCTCAGTGCGCCGACACCATGGCCGGGGCCTGGACGCCGTCGTCGAGGGCGACCCAACGATTGGGGTCCTCCTGCGACTGACGCTTGACGAAGCGGTAGCCGGTCTTGACCCAGGGCAGGACCTCGTCGCGCATGTTGTCGAGCACGAAGTCGCCGTGGTCGGACTTGACGGTGAGGACCGCATGGCCGTCGCCCTGGCGATCGATCACCACGGTGACCAGCAGCGCCTGACGCGGGAAACCGCGCTCCATCAGCTTCTTGCGCTTGACCAGGACGTAGTCCTCGCAATCGCCGCGGCCGTCCGAGGGCAGATCCCAGCGATCGGCGGCGCCCCAGTGCTCCATGTCGGTCACCGGCGCGATCGCGGCGTTGGTGGTGCGGTTCACCTCCAGGATCGCATTCCAGGCGGAGGAGTCGAGGCGGACGTCGCGCGCGGCCATGCGGGGGCCGTCGCAGGCGCCGACGTAGCGGCGGCAGTAGTCGACCCAGCCCCACACCGGGCGGGCATCCCCGACCGGCAGAGCCGTGGTGGTCTCCGGCAGACGCGCCAGAACCACGGCGTCACGCGCCTGACCGAGCCCCGGCAGAGCCGAAGCCAGCAAGAGAGCGGTCAATCCCCAGATCTTTTTCTTACTCATGGCGAAAGTAACCCCACATCCGATGAAGCCACCTTCGCACATTCGAATTATATCCACGTCAAACTTCGATACGACATTTCTTTGATCGAATATACTGTTGTTTAATCTACATCTATACTTTGTTGTTCAATTCGGTAGAATTTGTGTGGTCGAGCGCAAGGCTTCGTAAACCCTATCGGGGGCACCCTCTGGGGGAACCCACACCTCGGGCGCCGGTCGCGCGCCCCACGATCGAGACGTCCGTCATGGCCGCCGTCTGCACCTCCGGTCTCGGCACCGGCTTCATCGAACAGGGCAACGTCGTCGGCGGCGTCATGGGCGCGATCCTCGGGGCGACCGAGGCGCTGCCGGTGTCGGCGGACGCCCATCGTCACGTCGTTCCGGCGCTGTTCGGCTGGGCGATGCCCGGGCCGGCGCTGATCGCGGCGGTTCAGATCGCGGTCGCGCTGGCGATCGTGGTTCATCTGCGGCGCGAGCTGGTCGATCTGGCGCGGGGCACGATCGCGGCGGGGGCCAGCGGCGAGGTACGCGGGTTCGAGGTGCGGCTGGTGATCGGGGTGGTCGCGGCGGCGGTGCCGGTGATCCTGTTCGGCGGGCTGCTGCGGCGCCACTTCGTGCCGTGCACGGGCTCGGTGGCGGAAGGGTGGACGATCGGCATCGCGGCGATCGCCACGGCGGCGGTGTTGCTCGCGGCCGATCTCACCGCCAGGGAGACGCGTGGGTGGGACGATCTGCGCCTGCGCGACGCGGCGGTGGCGGCGGTCGTCCAACTGATCGCGCTGGTGCCGGGGGTGTCGGCGATCACGGCGCTGCTGATCGGTGCCTTGGCGATGCGGCTCGATCGGGCGAGCGCGGTGCGCTTCGCCCTGCTCGCGGCGCTGCCGAGCCTGATCGTCACCGGGATCGGCGGGCTCTCGGCGATGCGCAAGCTGGGGATCGGCGCGGCCGGGTGGCAGACGACCGGCGTGGCGCTGGGCGCGGCCTTCGTCGCGGCGGTGGCCGGGGTGGCGCTCCTGCGCCTCGTGACGGCGCGGCTCGGGGCGTGGCCGTTCGTGATCCACCGACTGGTGGTCGGCGGACTGCTGGCGATGGTCGCCTGGCTGGTCGGGCTCGACGGCGCGCCGACGCCGTGAACGACGAAGGCCGACGATCGCTCGTCGGCCTCGATCCTCGCCACGCCGTCCGGCGGCGGATCAGCCCATCGAGGGGAAGAAGCCGCCGCGCGAGCGCTGGCGCTCGGCCTTGACGAACTTCTTGACGACGCGCTCGCGCTTCAGGCGCGAGAGGTGGTCGATGAAGACGACGCCGTCGAGATGGTCGATCTCGTGCTGGAGGCAGGTGGCGAGCAGACCGTCGGCATCGACGGTCCGGGCCTTGCCGTCGCGGTCGAGATATTCGACGCGGACGCGGGCCGGGCGCTCGACGTCGTCGTAGTGCTCGGGCACCGACAGGCAGCCCTCCTGATAGACGTTCAGCTCTTCCGAGGCCCAGACCACCTTCGGGTTGACCAGGAACATCGGCGCCTTCGGCTCACCCTCGCGGGCGAGATCGAGGGTGACGATGCGCTTGGGCACACCGACCTGGATCGCGGCGAGGCCGATGCCGGGCGCGGCGTACATGGTCTCGAGCATGTCGTCGAGCAGACGGCGCACACCGTCATCGACGGCGGCGACCGGCTCGGAGACGAGCTTCAGGCGGGGATCGGGCAGAGTGATGATGTCGAGCTTGGCCATGGCGGCTCAATTAGGTGAGGCGTCGGCGCCGGTCAATCGCGAACCTCGGCAAAGCGACGAAGGGGCGCGATTCTCGAGAGAACAAAACAGGATCTCTTAACCGAATCGTGGCAGGTTCGGCCCATGCAGAGCACTCTTCTCACCGTGGGCACGGTTTCCGTCACCCTTCTCCACCTTCTCTTCGCTCTCGTCGGGCTGATCCTCGGCCTCCTTCTCGCGGCGATCCCGTCGGCGCGGGCGCGGGCGGAGCGGATCGCGGCGGAGACGCTGGCGGCCGATCAGGCGAGCGAGGTCGAGCTCCGGCTCGCCGAGATCGGCCGACTCCAGGCCGAGATGACCGGGCGGATGAAGACCATGGCCGAGGTGTTCGGCTCGCGGCAGGCGGATCTGGCGCGCGGGCTGTCGGAGCGGCTCGACGGGCTCGGCGCGCGGCTCGGCACCTCGCTCGGCGACACCACGCGGGCGACGGCGGCGACACTGTCGGCGCTCAACGAGCGGCTGGCGGTGATCGACCGGGCACAGCGGGGGATCTCCGATCTCTCCGGCCGGGTGGTCGAGTTGCAGTCGATCCTGGCCGACAAGCAGGCGCGCGGGGCGTTCGGGCAGGGGCGGATGGAGGCGATCGTCGCCGATGCGCTGCCGCCGGGCACCCATGCCTTCCAACCGACGCTCTCCACCGGGGTACGGCCCGACTGCGTGATCCACATGCCGAACGGCGCGCCGGGGTTGGTGGTCGACGCCAAGTTTCCACTCGAGGGGTGGACGGCGTGGCGCGAGAGCGGCTCGGAAGCGGCGGCGCAGGGGTTCCGGCGCGACGTGATCCGCCACGTCGGCGACATTCGCGCCAAGTACCTCGTGCCGGGTGAGACGCACGACGTCGCCTTCCTGTTCGTGCCGTCGGAATCGATCTTCGCCGATCTGCACGAGGCGTTCGACGACGTGATCCAGAAGGCGCATCGGGCGCGGGTGGTGATCGTGTCGCCGTCGCTGCTGCTCCTGTCGATCCAGGTGGTGCAGTCGATCTCGCGCGACGCGGCGGTGCGGACCCAGGCGCACGTGATCCAGGCCGAGGTCGGGCGCCTCGTCGACGACGTGGCGCGGCTGGCGGAGCGAGTGGCACGGCTGCAGATGCATTTCGGACAGGCGACGCGGGATCTGGACCAGATCGCGATTTCGGCCGACAAAGTGACCCGTCGGGGCGCGCGGATCGAGGCGCTCGATCTCGACGCCGAGAGCGACGCGCCGCAGGCGCGGCGTTTCGCCGGCGAATGACCCCTCCCCTCGCTCACGAGGTCTTGCGCCGATGTCGCTGCTGGTCGCCATTCGTCACTGGACGCCGGAACTGTGGCTCGAACGGTTCCGCCGCCTCGCCCCGGACATGACGGTCGTCGACGCGCGCGAGGCCTTCGACCCGGAGGAGGTGCGGTTCGCGGCGGTGTGGCGACCGGAGCCGGGACTGCTCGCGCGGCTGCCGAAGCTCGAGGCGATCTTCAATCTCGGCGCGGGCGTCGACGCGCTGATGGGGGATCCGACCCTGCCGGACGTGCCGATCGTGCGCATCGTCGATCCGGATCTGACCGCGCGCATGACCGAGTGGGTGGTGATGAACGTGCTGATGCACCATCGCCGCGCGGGCGATCACGCGGCGGCGCAGGCGCGGGGCGAGTGGCGCTCGATCCGGCAACCGGCGGCGCGGGCGGTCGGGGTCGGGATCATGGGGCTGGGCGTGCTCGGGCGCGACGCCGCCGAGGTGCTGACGCGGCTCGGGTTCCGCGTCTCGGGCTGGTCGCGCGGGCGACAGGCGATCACGGGCGTCGAATGCTTCGCGGGCGCGGGCGAACTCGACGCCTTCCTCGCCCAGAGCGACATTCTCGTCGTGCTGCTGCCGGCGACGACGGAGACGCGCGGCATGCTGAACCGCGCGCTGTTCACGAAGCTCAAGCGCGACAACCACATGGACGGGCCGGTACTGATCAACGCAGGGCGCGGGGCGCTCCAGGTCGAGGCGGACATTCTCGCCGCGCTCGACGACGGCACGCTGGCGGCGGCCTCGCTCGACGTGTTCGAGACCGAGCCGTTGCCGGCGACGTCGGCGCTGTGGCGTCACCCCAAGGTGACGATCACGCCGCACTGCGCCGCCGATTCCGACGCCGACGCGCTCGGCCAGCGCATCCTCTCCGGCATTCGCGCGTTGGAGCGCGGCGAGGCGCTCGATCCCGCCCACATCGTCGATCGGACGCGAGGGTACTGAACTCGCTCAACCGAGACGACGAACCGCGCGCAGGGACGAGCCGCTCGCTTCGATGCGGGCGAGACCCTGATCGAGGCGCTCGATCGTCACCGTCATGGTGTGGGCGGTGGCGTGGAGGAAGGTCTCGGCGTCGCGGACCAGGCCGACGTGGCCGGGCCAGAACAGGAGATCGCCGCGCCGCCACGCGGCGGGATCGAGGGCGATCACCTCGCCGAGCGTCTTCTCCTGGAGGTCGGCGTCGCGCGGGGCGGCGATGCCGCAGGCGGCGAGCGCGGTCTGGACCAGACCGGAGCAGTCGAGGCCGAGGCTGGAGCGGCCGCCCCACAGATAGGGCGTGCCGAGGAAACGTTCGGCGACGGCTACGGGATCGCTCTCGCGGACGTCGAGGGGGGCGAGGTGCTGCGCGACGATCGCGCCGCCGTCGGAGGTGACGGCGAAGGCGCGGCCGTTCGCCTCGATCTCGCGCAGGACGGTGACGGGCGTGCCCAGGCTCAGCCAGTGGAGCGGCGGCGCCTTGATCGAGGCCTGGGGATAGAGAAAGGTGCGCAGCGCGGAGACGCGGTGGGTGGCGGCGGGGCCGCGGCCCTTGACGTAGGCGTGGCTCGGCAGCCAGCCGACGTAGCCGTCGCGATCGAGCTGGACCCAGCTCCAGCCGTCCTCGTCCTCGTCGAACACGACGAGCGTCTCGCCCATCAGCACCTCGGTGTCGAGGGCGGCGTCGGCGCGGGGGCCGCGACGCAGCGGCGCGAGGCCGACGATGAGGCGGGCGGGTTCGCCGTCGACGTAGCGATCGGCCGGGACGGTGCCCTCGAGCCAGCGCGCGGCGAGATCGGGACGGGCGGGGGTGAGGCGCGGATCGAGATCGAGCACGACGGGTCCTCGGGAAGGGCTCACAGGCCGAAGAGGCGGTCGACGGCGACCTCGACCACCAACGACAACAGGAAATCGAGCAGAGTGTAGCCGATCGCCGCGCCGGTCGTCTGGCCGCCGACGAGCACGGCGACGCGCCAGCCGACGAACAGGCCGAAGACGAGCGAGGCGAGCGTGCCGGGGGCCAGCACCGCATCGGGCAGCAGGCCGAGCGACCAGCCGATCAGCACCACCGCGTAGGGGAGCGTGGCGGGCAGCGTCGACCAGTTGCGGGCGACGATCCAGGGCACGTAGACGCGACCGAGCCCGAGCGGGCGGGCGAGCAGGGCGAGGACGGCGGGAAAGGCGATCCAGCCGAGGATCCAGACGAGGCCGTCGGCGAAGAGGCGCCCGGCGAGCGACTGCGTGGTCGTATCGACGCCGTGGGCGGCGCGCAGGTCGCCGTCGGCGACGACCGAGACCACCAGGAGCGGCAGCATCGGCACGATCACGAAGAACGAGCGCCAGAAGCCGGTGAGCGTGCAGTCGAGCGCGTCGATGCCGCGCCGATCGCCGAGAATCAGGGCGATCGTACCGCGCAGCGCCCCGTCGATCTCGCCGAGGATGCTCATTCGGTCCGTCCCGCGAACCAGCGTTCGAGGAAGGCGACGTAGACCTCGGTCAGGGTCTCGAGATCGGCGACGGGCACGCGCTCGTCGACCTGATGCATGGTCCGGCCGACCAGACCGAACTCGACCACCGGGCACCAGTCCTTGACGAAGCGGGCGTCCGAGGTGCCGCCGTTGGTGGAGAGGCCGGGGCGACGGCCGACCACCGCCTCGACCGCGTCGGAGAGTGTGCCGATCAGCGCCTCGTCGCGGGTGAGGAAGCTGTCCGACGACGGGCTCTCCAGCGCAAGCGTCCATTCGACGCCGTTGCCGGCGGCGCGCTCGAGGCGGCGGGAGAGCTCGGCCTCGAGGGTGGCGCGGGTCCACTGGTCGTTGAAGCGGATGTTGAAGCGGGCGCGGGCCTCGCGCGGGATGACGTTCCACGACGGATTGCCGACGTCGAAGGAGACCAGTTCCAGGTTCGAGGGCTGGAAGCGATCGTTGCCGGCGTCGAGCGGCTCGGCGACGAGCGCGTCGGCCAGCCGCATCGCCCCGGGAATCGGATTGTCGGCGAGATGGGGATAGGCGACGTGGCCCTGGCGACCGGTGACGGTGACGGTGCCGGAGAGCGAGCCGCGGCGGCCGACCTTGATCGCGTCGCCGATCACGTCCGGGTTGGTCGGCTCGCCGACGATCGCCGCGTCGAAGCGGTGGCCGCGTTCGGCCGCCCAGGTCAGGAGCTTGACCGTGCCGTTGATCGAAGGGCCCTCCTCGTCGCCGGTGATCAGCAGCGATACCGAGCCGGGCAGCTCCCGCCCGTCGGCGGCGAGGCGGCCGAGGGCGGCGAGGAAGGCGGCGATGGCGCCCTTCATGTCGACGGCGCCGCGCCCGTAGAGGATGCCGTCCTCGACGTCGGCAGCGAAGGGATCATGGCTCCAGCGGGCGAGATCGCCGGGGGGCACGACGTCGGTGTGGCCGGCGAAGACGAAGTGCGGACCGTCGGTGCCGCGTCGGGCGAACAGGTTCTCGATGTCGGGCGTGCCGGGCTCGGTGAAGACCGGGCGATCGACGGCGAAGCCGAGGGCGGCGGCGACGCGCGCGACGAGATCGATGGCACCGCCCTCCGCCGGGGTCACCGACGGACAGGCGAGCAGCGCACGGGCGATGGCGACGGGATCGTCGAGACGAGGGAGCGTGGTCATCCCTCGCGATTAGGCCGCGCCGGGGTCGGCGTCAATCGCGCTCGACGTCGGGCGAGGCGATCATCGCCTCGGCGAGGGCGCGGTCACTCGGCGAGGGCGAGGCGACGAGAGCGGCGATCACCCCGGCGCGATCGGCGGGAGAGCGATTCTGGCTCAGTTTGCGCTTGCCCTCCAGTCGCTCGATTTCGATCTCGAACCCGACGATCCCCTTCAGTTGGGCACGGATGTATTCGGCGGGGGCGTCGTCGAGCGACCAGGGGGCGGGCCGATCCTGCTCGTGGGCGCGGGTCAGATCGGCGACCAGGGCGGCGAGGCGATCGGGATCGTCGAAGAGACGGAGGCGGCCGTGGGCGTGAACGGCGACGTAGTTCCAGGTCGGGACGACCCTTCCGGTCTCGCGCTTGGAGGGATACCACGACGGAGAGACGTAGGCGTTCGGCCCGGTGACGACGACGAGGACCGGGCGGCCTTCGGCGTCGGCGCGCGCCTGGGGATTGGCGCGCGCCAGATGACCCGTGAGCGTGCCGAACCGACCTCGGGTCGGGTCGAGCCGCACGGGGACGTGATCGGCGAGGAGGCCGTCGCCGTCGAAGGCGACGAGCGTCGCCAAGGGCGCCGAGGCGATCAGCGCGTGAAGAACGGCGACGTCGTCCTCGGCGAACGTGGGAACGCGATACACGGCGGGCCTCGCGGTGGCGCGCGATCGCCGAGCGATCAGTCGCGCAGCAGTTCGTTGATGCCGGTCTTGGAGCGGGTCTGGGCGTCGACCGTCTTGACGATGACGGCGCAGTAGGTCGAGGGGCCGGGGGTGCCGTCGGGCAGCGGGCGACCGGCGAGATTGCCGGAGACCACCACCGAATAGGGCGGCACCCAACCGACGTGGACCTCGCCGGTCATGCGGTTCACGACCTTGGTCGAGGCGCCGATGAACACGCCCATCGAGATGACAGAGCCCTTGCCGACGATCACGCCCTCGACCACCTCGGAGCGGGCGCCGATGAAGCAGTCGTCCTCGATGATGGTCGGGCCGGCCTGGAGCGGCTCGAGCACGCCGCCGATGCCGACGCCGCCCGACAGATGGACGTTCTTGCCGATCTGGGCGCAGGAGCCGACGGTGGCCCAGGTGTCGACCATGGTGCCGGTGTCGACGAAGGCGCCGAGGTTGACGAACGAGGGCATCAGCACCACCGACGGGGCGATGTAGGCCGAGCGGCGCACGACGCAGCCGGGGACGGCGCGGAAACCGGCGTTCTCGAAATCGAGCGCGCGCCAGCCGTCGAACTTGGAGGGCACCTTGTCCCACCAGGCGGCGTCGCCGGGGCCGCCCTTGATCACGCTCATCGGCGCGAGACGGAAGGACAGGAGCACGGCCTTCTTCAGCCACTGATTGACCACCCAGCCGCCGTCCCTGGGCTCGGCGACGCGGACCCGGCCCTTGTCGAGCAGATCGAGCGCGGTCTCGACCGCCTCGCGCGCGCCCCCCTTGGTGGAGGTGTCGATCTCGGCGCGGCGCTCGAAGGCGTCGTCGATGGTCTTGGCGAGGTCGGCGAGGGCAGCGGGCGTGAGGTGCATGGGCGCTCCGGTCGGTCGTCGATCATGGGATCGTGGGGAAGGGTCGGGGGACCATAACGGGGAGCCCCCCCGAGTTCAATGCGACCGCGTGGACGGATCGTCAGGGGCGGCAGGCGCGCAGGAAGTCGGCCAGATCGTCGGTGACCCACTGGACGTGGGGAGCGTCGCGGCCGTCGAACTCCCAGGTCTCGCGCACCACCACCTCGATGCCGCGCGGCACCACCAGCACGGTGGCCAGACCCATGGCGTCGGGCACCTCGAGATTGCGCGACAGGTCCTCGAACATGGCGGCGCGGGCGGGGGCGATGTTCGCCCCGGCGAAGAACTTCTCGTAGGTCTCGCGGTGGGGCTTGGGCAGGAGATCGGCGGCGACGATGTCGAAGACCTCGTCGAAGTGGTGGGTGATGCCGAGGCGGTCGGCGACCTTCTCGGCGTGCTTCTTCGTGCCGTTGGTCATGATGAACTTGCGGCCGGGAAGAGCGGCGATCGCCTCACCGAGCGCGGGATCGGGCGCGACCACCGAATGGTCGATGTCGTGGACGTATTCGAGGAAACCGTCGGGCGAGACACCGTATTCGATCATCAGGCCGCGCAGGGTGGTGCCGTAGCGGCGGTAGTAGTCCTTCTGGAGGCGGTGGGCCTCGTCGGGGGTCGAGCCGATCATCTCGACGACGTAGTCCCGGATCTTCACGTCGACCTGGGCGAACAGGTCGGTGTGGGCCGGGTAGAGGGTGTTGTCGAGATCGAAGACCCAGGCGTCGACGTCGCGGAAGCGGACGCGCAGATCGTCGAGGTCGGCGATGGTGCGCGCGCCGGCGGGGCGTTCGCTCATGGGGCTCTCCCGGCCGGTTCGCGGTGGCGATCGACCTCAGGGGGTGATGAGAGTGCCGGCGCCGTGCTCGGTGAAGAGCTCCAGCAGGACGGCGTGGGGCACCTTGCCGTTGAGGATGACCGCCGCCTCGACGCCGCGATCGAGCGCCTCGAAGCAGGTCTCGACCTTGGGGATCATGCCGCCGGTGATGACGCCGGAGTCGATCAGACGCTGGGCCTCGGCGCGCGACAGTTCCTTGATGAGCTGCTTGTTCTCGTCGAGCACGCCGGGGACGTCGGTGAGGAACAGCACGCGAGTGGCCTTGAGGGCGCCGGCGATGGCGCCGGCGAAGGTGTCGGCGTTGACGTTGTAGGTCTCGCCGTCCTCACCGGGGCAGACGGGGGCGAGAACCGGGATGATCTCCGACTTCTTCAGAACCTCGAGCACCTCGGTGCGCACTTCCTTGGGCTCGCCGACGAAGCCGAGATCGACCACCTTCTCGATGTTCGAATCCGGATCGACCACGGTGCGCTGGAGGCGGGTCACCGTGACCATGTTGCCGTCCTTGCCGGTGAGGCCGATGGCACGACCGCCGGCCTCCTGGATGGTCTGGACGATCTCCTTGTTGATCGAACCGGCGAGCACCATCTCGACGATCTCGACGGTGGCGCGATCGGTGATGCGCATGCCGGCGGCGAACTCGGACTTGATGTTGAGCTTGGCGAGCATGGCGTTGATCTGCGGGCCGCCGCCGTGGACCACGACCGGGTTGAGGCCGGACAGCTTCAGCAGCGTGATGTCCTCGGCGAAGGCCTTGCCGAGCGCGGCGTCGCCCATGGCGTGACCACCGAACTTCACGACGATGGTCTTGTCGTCGTAGCGCAGCATGTAGGGCAGCGCCTTGGACAGAATCTCGGCTTCGGCGACCATCTCGGCTTCGGGCTTCGGCGTGGTGGGCATGGGCGTCTCCTCGGCGGGCGGTCGGGTCAGGCGGCGAACCAGGCGATCTCGGCGCGCAGGCGATCGACGCCCCAGCCCTTCTCGCTCGACGTCACCAGGATCTCGGGATGGGCGGCCGGGCGCTTGCGGATCGCTTCGGCGGTGGCGGCCAGCACGGCGGCGACCGGTCTGCCGTCGGCCTCGCGGGCGATCTTGTCGGCCTTGGTCAGGACGAGCTGATAGCTGACCGCCGCCTTGTCGAGCAGGTCGAGCACGTCGGTGTCGACGGGCTTGAGGCCGTGGCGGGCGTCGATCAGCACGTAGACGCGGCGCAGGTTGGGACGACCGCGCAGGTAGTCGAACACCAGCCGGGTCCAGGCCTCGACCTGGGACTTGGGGGCCTGGGCGAAGCCGTAGCCGGGCATGTCGACGATGGCCAGACCGACGTCGACGGCCTCGCGCGGGGCGCCGGAGGTCAGGCGCTCGGTCTTCTTCGAGCGCTCGTTCAGCGTGGCCGGCACGAACCAGTTGAGTTCCTGGGTCCGCCCCGGCGTGTCGGAGGTGCGGGCGAGGCCGTGCTGGCCGACCACGGCGTTGATGAGGCTCGACTTGCCGACGTTGGAACGACCGGCGAAGGCGATCTCGGAGCCGGAGATCTCGGGGAGATCGGCGAAATCGACGACGCCGCGGGCGAAGGCCCACGGACGCGCGAAGAGGAGGCGGGCCTTTTCGGCCGCCTCCTCGGCGCGGGGATCGATCTCGACGCCGTCGGGTTCGTTCATGAGATCCTCTCGGCCGTCAGCCGGCCGCAGGCGGCGGACGACGGAACATGCCCTTGACGTTGTCCCACAGCTCCACCTTCACGCCGTTGCGCGACATGATGTGCCACTGCTGGGCGATCGACAGGAAGTTGTTCCAGGTCCAGTAGATCACCAGACCGGCGGGCATGCTCGCCAGCATGAAGGTGAACAGCACCGGCATCCAGTCGAACATCATCTTCTGGGTCGGATCCGGCGGCGGCGGATTGAGCTTCATCTGGACGAACATCGTCACGCCCATGAGAAGCGGCCACACGCCGACCATCAGCATGTCGGGGAGATGGATCGGGATCAGACCGAACAGATTGAACAGCGAGGTCGGATCCGGCGCGGCCAGATCCCTGATCCAGCCGTAGAACGGCGCCTGACGCATCTCGATGGTGACGAAGAGCACCTTGTAGAGCGCGAAGAACACCGGGATCTGGATCAGGATCGGCAGGCAGCCCGAGAGCGGATTGATCTTCTCGCGCCGATACAGCTCCATCAACGCCTGCTGCTGCGCCTGACGGTCGGAGGCGTACTTCAGCTGCAGCTCCTTCATCTCGGGCTGCACCTTCTTCATCTTGCTCATCGAGTCGTAGGACTTGTTGGCGAGCGGATAGAAGGCGGCCTTGATGAAGACGGTGACGATGAGGATGGCGATGCCGAAGTTGCCGACGACCTGATGCAGCCAGCTGATCAGGTGGAACAGCGGCTTGGTCAGGAAGTAGAACCAGCCCCAGTCGATCAGGCGATCGAAGCGGGCGATGTCGAAACTCGCGGCGTAGCCGTCGACGACCGCCACCTCCTTGGCGCCGGCGAAGAGCCGGGTGGAGGTGGAGATGCGGCCGCCGGGGGCGAGGGCCAGACCGTCGGCGAGCATGAAGGTGCGGTAGACGTCGGGCTGACCGGCGGCGGCGGGGGTGGCGGCGAAGCGCGGCTGCACCGGCAGGGCGCGATCGGGGATCAGCGCGGCGGCCCAGTACTTGTCGACGAAGCCGATCCAGCCGCCGGCGACCTTGGCCGGCTCGACCTTCAGCTTCTCCTTGAGATCCTTGTAGCCGATCTCCTTCAGGCCCTCGTCGCCGAAGACGCCGATCGCGCCCTCGTGGAGGATGTAGTAGCCCGAAGTGGTCGGGGTGCCGAAGCGGGACAGGGCGGAATAGGGATAGAGCGTCGTCGCCTTGTCGGAGGTCGAGACCACCGCGTCGGTGATCGTGAACATGTACTTGTCGTCGATGGCGACGGTGCGCTCGAACACGCGGCCCTCGCCGTTGTCCCAGGTCAGGACGACCGGGGTGGCGGTGGTCAGGGCGCCGGTGCCCTTCTGGGTCCACACGGTCTCGGGGCCGGGCACCTTGACCGGGTTGCCGGCGTCCGACAGCCAGCCGAAGTCGGCGAAATAGGGCTCCTTGGCGCCGGCGGGCGACAGGACGGCGATGGCCGGGCTCTCGGGACTGACGGTCTCGTGGTACTTCTTGAAGACCACGTCGTCGATGCGACCGCCGACCAGATCGATCGAGCCCTGGAGGGTCGGGGTGTCGATTTTGACGCGCGGATGCTGGGCGAGCGCCTGTTCGCGGGTGAGCGCGGTGGCGACGACGGCGTTGCCGACGGCGCCGGCGGCGGCGGGCACCGCGGTCGGTGCTCCGGCGACCGGAGA
>JBEOKB010000018.1:0-2297 GCA_040275425.1 Siculibacillus sp.
AAGGGCGGTCGGACCGTCGACACGGGCCGGGGCGGTGTCGGCGGCGGCGACCACGCGCGGCGCCGAGCCCGGAGGAAGCGGACCCTGGCGCAGCTCGGGCTGGCGACGCTGGACGGGGGCCGGAGCCTCCTCGTCGTCGTCGGACGCGCTCGCCGAGGAATAGGAGGAGGACGACGACGAGCCGCCGCCGAACAGGGCGGCGAGCAGGCCGCCGCCGGAGGAGCTCTCGGTGGCGCCGCCACCGCGCGACTTGCGGGCCTCGACCTCGGCGAGGGCGGTCTGGTAACCGGACAGCGGCTCGCCGTCGGCGGGCACGTGGGCGGTCTTGCCGTCGGGGAACAGGCGGACGAGTTGATCGCGGGTCATGCGCGGCCAGGCGCGGACCGAGCCGGTGTCCATGTGGACGAAGGGCGAGCCCGAGGTCGGATAGAAGCCGACGCCGCCGACCTGCATCTTCATGCCGGTCTCGCGCAGGGTCGAGAGCTGGACGCCGGGCAGGTAGAAGTCCATCGCCCGGCCGAGCATGTGCTGCGACAGCTTGGCGACGCCGCGCGAGCGGGAGCGCAGCATGTTGTTGGTGGCGGGCGAGCGATAGCCCGAGACGATGTGGATCGGCTCGTCGGCGCCGGTCTTGCGATAGACCTCCCAGACGAGGTCGAACAGGGCCGGGTCCATGCGGGTCACTTCGTTGCGGCGCCAGTCGCGCAGCATCCGATTGAGCTCCTGCAGGCCCTGCTGATCGTAAACGCCGTTGCGCTTGAAGACGATCGTCGCCCGTTCCTGGGTATGGGTATTGATGAGGCTGAGGGCCCGGACCTCGGCACGCGCGGCGGAGGCCGACGCGATCACGAGAAAGGTTCCGGCGAGAAGCCTCGCCACGTTACGGCGTTCTACCATCTACAAGCGCCCCGAACGACCCGAAGGGTGTGTCTTCACGGATCGTCGCCAATTGAGATCGTATTCAAGGCCATACGACGACATTCCGTCTCGAGCCGTCACTTTCGCCGAGAACGGTTAATGAAGCTTTTACCTTGAGAACCGCCGGGAAGGAATGCTCCGACCCTTGGTAGGGGCACGAGTTGCGCGGATTTGTCGCACCCCTCCGAGCCGTGTCGCGGTCGATGCGACACTGGATCGTTGCGCGAATGCAACAGGGACTCGGGTCGAGGGACGGCCGCGGCGGCGGTCACAGGCCGAGGATGCGGCGCATTCTGGCGTCGTGGCCGTAGACGTCGCGGCGGGACTGGACCTGACCGGCGTCGTCGACGAACTGGGTGAAGTAGGTGACGTGGACGGGGATCTGGCGCTTCAGCGTCAGTTGGCGCTCGCCGCCGCCGATCATCTTCTTCAGCGAGGCGCCGTCGAGGCGCTCCGGCTCCTCCGACAGGACTGCGTCGGCGAAGGAGAAGGGTTCGTGGACGCGGACGCAGCCGTGGCTCAGCGCGCGATAGGAATTGGCGAACAGGCCGCGCGACGAGGTGTCGTGGATGTAGACCGAATGCTTGTTCGGGAACAGGAACTTGATGTTTCCGAGGGCATTGCCGCCGCCGGGGCGCTGGCGGATCTGGACCTGATGGGGGGCGACGGTGCTCCAGTCGACCGAGGCGGGGTCGACGCGGCGGTTGCCGACCTCGACCTCGAAGCTGCTTCCCAGCGCTCCGCCGGACTGGAGACGACCCATCATCTCCTTCTTCACGATCGAATAGGGCACGTGCCAGTAGGGGTTCACCACCACCGTCTTCATCGTCTCGGAGAAGATCGGGGTCTGGTTCTCCGGCTTGCCGGTGATGACGCGGGCGCGGTGGATCGAGCGCCCCTCCTTCATCACGTCGAGGTGGAAGTCGGGCACGTTGACGAAGACGTGGAGCGTGCCGAGCTCGCGGGGCAGCCAGCGCCAGCGTTCCATGTTGACGATCACGTCGGTGATACGGTCGGCGTTGCCGCGGCTCTCCTCGTTGAGGGCGGAGACGGTCGACTGACCGAGGGCGCCGTTCGAGGGCAGACCGCGCTCGCGCTGGAAGGCCTTCACCGCGTCGGCGAGGGCGGGATCGTAGAGTTCGGGGTCGGCGTCCGAGGCGGTCGAGGCGACGCCGAGGCGTTCGCGCAGCACGGCGACGCGGGCATCCTTCTGGCCGGGCTTGAGGAGTGGCCCCGTGGGCAGACGCACCACCGGGACCTCGGTCTCGCCGCGCAGACGGGCGAGTTCGGTCTTGAGACGGCGATAGCCCTCGTGGGGCGGAGCGTGGGCGTCGAGCGCGCGGGCGACGTCGAGGGCGGCGGCGATCTCGCGCAGGGCG
>JBEOKB010000019.1:0-6196 GCA_040275425.1 Siculibacillus sp.
CGCCGCCGCCGAGCGGGGCAGGGGACATCGGCGCGGGCGGCACCGGCGGGGTGGGCGTGGCGCCACCGCCGGGAGCCGGTCCGCCGTCGTTGCGGGCGTTGAACACCTTGCGCGCCGACAGGCACCCGAGCGGGATCACCACCAGCGTCAGGAACGTCGCCACCAGCGAGCCGAACAGCAGCGACACCGCCATGCCCTGGAAGATCGGGTCCGACAGCAGAACCATCGAGCCGATCACCAGCGCCAGCGCCGTGATCAGGATCGGCCGCAGGCGCACGCGCCCCGCCATCACGATCGCGTCGCGCACGCTCGCCCCTTCCGCCACCTGCGATCGGGCGAATTCGACCAGCAGGATCGAATTGCGCACGATGATGCCGGCGAGCGCGATGAAGCCGATCATCGACGTCGCGGTGAAGTCGGCGCCCAGCAGCCAGTGACCGGGCACGATGCCGATCAGCGTCAGCGGGATCGGCGCCATCACGACGAGCGGCAGCAGGAACGAGCGGAACTCGGCCACCACCAGGATGTAGATCAGCACCAGCGCCGCGCCGAAGGCGATGCCCATGTCACGGAAGGTGACGTAGGTGACCTCCCATTCGCCGTCCCACTTGAAGCCGGAGACGCCGGTGTCGGCGGGCCGCCCGAAGTAGTGGCCGGAGATGGTCGCCCCGTCGGGGGTGACGTAGGACTTCAGCGCCGTGTCGACCGCCAGCATGCCGTAGAGCGGTGCGCCCAGCCGTCCGATCACGTCGGCGGTGACGTATTCCACCGCGCGCAGGTCCTTGTGATAGATCGGCGGTTCGACCGGGCGCTGCACGAAGCGGCCGAGTTCGCCCAGCGGCACGACCGTGCCCTGCGCCGAGCGGATCGGCAGGACCAGGAGGTTGCCGAGGTTGACTCGGGTCGACAGCGGCACCTGCAGCACGATCACGGTCTGCTCGAGATTGTGCGGCCCCGACAGCGGTCCGACTTCGAACCCTCCGGTCGCCATCATCACCTCGCGGTTGATGTCCTCGACCGCCACCCCGAACAGGCCCGCCTTCATCCGGTCGACCTCGAACTGGATGTCCGAATGCGGCGCTTCGAGGAAGGTGCCGACGTCGGCGACGTTCTCGGTCTTCTTGAGAATGTCGATCAGGTCGGCCGCCACCTTGCGACGGATCTCCGCCGTCGGCCCGTAGAGCTCGATCACCACCGGCGCCAGCACCGGCGGCCCCGGAGGCGCCTCGGCGATGGTCAGTCGCGCCCCGGCCGCTTCCGCGATCGGCGTCAGCACGTCGCGCACCTCGGTGGCGATGTCGTGGCTCGCCCGCTTGCGCGCCTTCTTGTCGGCGAGCTGCACGGCGATGTCGCCCTGCCACGGCTGCGCCCGCAGGAAGTAGTGGCGCACCAGGCCGTTGAAGTTGAACGGCGAGGCGGTGCCGACATAGGTCTGGAACGCCGACACCTCGGGGATGCGCTGCAGTTCGGTGCCCAGCCGATGGGCCAGATTGGCGGTGACGAACAGGTCCGTCCCCTCCGGCATGTCGATCACGACCTGCATCTCCGACTTGTTGTCGTAGGGCAGCATCTTGAACGGCACCAGCTTGACCATGAACATGGCCATGGCCAGCATCATCGACACGATGATCGCCAGAAGCGTGATCCTGCCGAGCGCCGGGCTGTCCATGATCGGATCGATCAGGCGGCCGTACCACTTGGCGATCACCGCCGACTGCTTGTGCTCCCGCTCGGCCGCCTTGGTCAGCGCCTCCATCGACGGCTTCACCTTGGCGGCGAGCCACGGCACGAACACGAAGGCGGCGATCAGCGAGAAGATCATCGCCGCCGACGACAGCACCGGGATGGGCAGCATGTAGGGGCCCATCATGTCCGAGACGAAGCCCATCGGCAGCAGCGCCGCCACCACGGTGAACGTGGCCAGGATGGTCGGATTGCCGACCTCGTCGACGGCGTCGACGGTCTCGTCGTCGCCGGTGTCCCCCTTGTCGAGCCAGCGCCGATAGATGTTCTCCACCACCACGATCGCGTCGTCGACCAGAATGCCGATGGCGAACACCAGCGCGAACATCGACACGCGGTTGATGGTGAACTTGAGCACGTAGGCGACGGCGAGCGACATCAGCAGCACCGCCGGAATGGTGACGAGCACGATCACCGCCGGGCGCGAGCCCATGGTCACCAGCGCCAGCACCGTCACCAGCGCCGAGACGATGAACAGCTTGAAGATCAGCCCCGACACCTTGTCGTGCGCCGTGGCGCCGTAGTCGCGCGACACCGTCACCGCGACGTCGCCGGGAATGAGCGAACCCTTCATCGCCTTCAGTTCGGCGTTGAGGCTCTCCGCGACTTCGACGCCGTTGGTGCCGCGCTTCTTGGCGACCGCCACCGTCACCGCCGGGCGCGTGACGAACGAACCGTCCGCCTGCCGCTGCGACGCGTCGACGATGGTCTTCGTCTCGCTCTCGCCCTGATGGATGGTGGCGACGTCGCGCAGGAAGATCGGCCGCCCCTCGCGCACCGACACCACCAGATCGGCGATCTCGCCCGCGTTGGGCAGGAAGTCGCCGGTATAGACGCTGAACCAGCGCGACCCGTCGACCACGCCGCCCGCCGGCAGACGCTGATTGGCCGCCGACACCACCTTGGCCACCTGGCCGAGCGTCAGCCCGTGCGCCGCCAACCGCGACGGATCGATCTCGATGCGCACCTGCTCCGGGCTGCCGCCGACGACGAAGCTCTGTCCGGTGTTGGGCAGCGCCTTGAACCGCTGGGCGACGTCGAGGCCGAGCTTGCGCAGCTGGACGATGTCGAGCGCCGGCGACGACAGCGTCACGGTCACGACCGGCACGTCGTCGATGCTCTTCGGCTTCACCAGGGGCTGCATCACGCCCTTGGGGATCAGATCCATGTGGCTGTAGAGCTTGTCGTAGAGCTTGACCAGCGACGGCTCCATCTGCTCGCCGACGTCGAAGCGCACCGTCACCATCGACAGCCCTTCGCGCGACATCGAGTAGACGTGCTTGACGCCCGACAACTCCGACATCAGCCGCTCCAGCGGCTCGGAGATCAGGTTGGCGACCTCGGTCGCCGGGGCGCCGGGATGGGCGACGAAAACGTCGACCATCGGCACCGAGATCTGCGGATCCTCCTCGCGCGGCGTCACCAGCATGCCGAGCGCGCCGATCAGGAAGAAGGCGACCAGCAGCAGCGGCGTGAGCGGGCTCTGAATGAAGGCGCGCGCCGTCCGTCCGGCGATCCCGCCGCCGTGACGCACTTCACCCGTCGAGGGAGAAACGTGATGGGACTGCGTCATCGACCGATCCCCCTCACGGACGCCCGCCGAAGAGCGAGTCTCCGGCCTTCAGGTTGGGCGCGGGGCTGACCACCACGCGTTCACCCGGCGTGAGACCCGACAGCACCGCGATCCGATCGCCGGTGGTGTCGCCGAGCCGAAGGATGCGCATCTCCGCGCGGCCCTGACCGTCGACCACGAAGGCCATCGGCTGGCTGCCGCGATGCGCCACCGCCGTCACCGGAATCGCCGGCGCCGACGCCGACGGACCGTTGCCGGCCGCCTGGGCGATCCAGGCGAGCGCATACATGCCCGGCGCCGCCGGAGCCCCCGCCGGCAGCCCGACCTTCACCGTCACCGTGCGCTGCGCGCGATCGGCCGAGGGGAAGATCTGCGTGATCGGCGCCCACACGTTGATGTTGGCGAGAGTGATCGGCACCTGATCGCCGACCTTGAGCTGAGCGACCAGATTGGTCGGCACCTCGAGGCGCACGTCGAGCTGGTCGACGTCGGCGAGATCGGCCAGCGGCTGACCCGGCTGCACCACGTCGCCCACCCGCACGTGACGCGTCATGATGACGGCGGCGTAGGGGGTGACGGCGCGGCGATCGCGCAGTCGCTGATCGAGCGCGTCGATGCGCGACTGCGCCGCGGTCAGCGCCGCCATCTGCCGCTCGTAGTCGGCCCGCGCGTTGTTGAGCACCGGCCAGCTCTTCTGCGACTGCGCCTGGGTCATCAACGGCCCGTACGAGCCGAACGGCGTGTTCGGTCCGCCCATCAGGCCGGGCATCATCTGCCCCATGAAGCCCTGCGCCATGTTGTAGAACGGCGTGAACATCTTCTCGTAGGCGTCCATGGCCGGGCCGCCCATCGGCGAGGTCCGCTGACCGTAGATCGCGTGATAGAGTTGGGTCTGGGCGTTCTGCGACGCCGCCATGTCGCCGGCGAGACCGGCCCACGCCGCCCGATATTCCGGCTTCAACCCGTCGTCGTCGAGCGCGACCACCAACCCGCCGGCGGCGAGGCGTTCGCCCTCCTGTCCGGCGACGAAGGTGACGCGCCCCGGCTGCTGGGCACTGAGGCGCACCGTGTTGCGCGGCTCGACGTAGCCGCCGAGCTTGAGCCGCGCCGCAGACGGCATTCGTCCGACCTCGACCACCGGCACGGTCGGCCCCACGGCGATCTGCATCGCCCGATTGGAGCCACCCTGGTCGCGAGACCCCCCGTGACCGCCGAGCCAGGCCACGATGACGCCGCCGAGCACGGCGGCGACCAGGAAGCCTGCGAAATTGACGAGTTTGGACAGCATGATTGCCCGTTCCCCAGAGACCACGACGTATCGATCAGCTGCGCGGGACGGAGCCCATCACCGAGAAGCTCTTGATGAACGGCCCCGCCATCGCCGGGTTCTTCACCATCGCGCCGTAGTCGCCGACCTTGAATTTCAGCTTGCCGGTGGTGTAGGCGAGCCCGAGCGCCATCATGCCGATGCCGCCCTTGCACCACTTCTCCCAGTCGGCCGGGGAGGCGCGCAGATCCCAGTTGAGGGCCTGCCCGGCATAGGCGCCGGCCGCCGTGACGTAGCCGTTCTCGACCGTGATGCAGCCGCGCGGGGTCGCCTCGCCCTCGAAGCCGTAGCCGATCACCGAATTGAAGCCGATCTTGGCGAGCGCGTCGCCGAGCTCGCCCTCGTCGTTCCAGGCGTTGCCGAAGTCCACCATCCAGTCGTCCGAAAACAGTGCAGCCATTGGTTCCCCCGTTTGTGTCGTGCGTGATCCGCGCCTCCGTCCCGACCCGCCCTCCGTCCGACGACGCGAGCAGGCCCCGACCCGAGGCTCAGACGAAGAGATTCACCTTGGAATGGAGCGCTTCCTCCATGTAGGTGGCGGCGCCGCCGAGCGTGACGCCGTCGATCAGGTCGCTCTGCCGCAGATCGAACAGATCCATGGTCATCTGGCAGGCGATCACCTTGGCGCCCGCCTCGATCGTCAGCGCCCTGAGTTCCTCGAGATCGGCGACCCGGGTGCGGCGGAACATCCGGCGCATGTGATCGCCGAGTTCACCCTCGAAGCCGGGCAGAGCCGAAGCCATGTTGACCATGCTCCAGTGCGTGCCGAGCCCCGGCAGCCTGAGCGCGGGATTGCCGAGGGCCGAGACGTTCGCCTCGACCTTCTTCTTCAGGAGTTGAAGACCGTAGAAGGTGAAGAACATCGTCACCTCCACGCCCATCGCCGCCCCCATCGTCGCCAGAATGAACGGCGGATAGGCGTCGTCGAGACCTCCCTTGGAGACGATGATCGTCATGCTTCGCGGGACGTCGCCGCGAGGGCCCATCATTGCCGTGCTCCTCTGTGACCGACGCGAGGATCTTAGGACCGCGCCCCCGGGCAAAGATATTAGTTTCTCCTGCATTAGTATTTGAAACTATGCTAATCGGTTCATGCGCAGTCAAGCCGCCGCTGTTTTATATTTGGATTTTCTAATATGGAAATTTTACCAATGCCGCAGATGCACAAAATCTTGTGCAGTGCACATAATTCAAGTAAAATGTGATATTTCAAAGGTGGAATACAAGTGATGTGGAGAAGCGTACCCGCGAACTCCATACGTATCACACCCGAATATGACGAAGACGTGCGACGGCAGATCGATGTCGCGCACTCGTTCGATTGTCGGCCCACACGAAGGACCGCATCGGTTCACTGTAGGGAAGGGGAGGGGTCGGCCCGTGTGGGCATCCCACGGGCCGACGACTGACCCGTTGCACGCCCCACGGTCACGCCGCGTCGCCACCGCTTCGACCGCGCCGAAGAATCGGGGGCCGAAATAAATAGGGCGTCACGTCGAACGTCGTAGGGCCTCGACCACGCGTGCCGCCCGGGCCGCGCCGCGCCGCTCGCC
>JBEOKB010000020.1:0-8037 GCA_040275425.1 Siculibacillus sp.
GGGGGCGGCGACCGGCTCGGCGGCGACCGCGACCGGCGGCTTGGGCGCGCGGGCGCGCGGCTTGGGCGAAGCGGTGGGTTCGGCGAGGGGGGCGGCGGAGGGAAGATCGTCGGAGATGTCGGTCGTGGTCATCGCGAAGCCTCGAGGAGACGAGCGGCGGGCAGCCGCAGGGCGCCCACGACTGCTCGGACGAAGCGAGGGCGCATCTGGTGCCGAGGATACGTCTCGACAGATTACCGATCCATGCCGTGAAACACGCAATCTACGGCCAAAGTCACGGGGAAAGCTGCCATTTTGTCATCAAAACGTCACGAGGCGTCGTTCCGTCGGCGCTTCGGCGCGACGCATGCGCGTCGGCGCGATCTCGGCGCGTTGCGCCGTTGCCGCCGAACCTCGGTGACGCTACATAAGGCGCAATTCGACGATCCGGCGCGTGAGCCGTGCGTCGACTTCCCCTTTCCCGGGTTTCGCTACCCGCCGCTCCGGCCAGCCGAGGACAAGACCCGACATGGCGTCCTACGAGTACATCTATTACATGCACGGCCTGACCAAGGCCTATCCCGGCGGCAAGAAGGTGCTGGAGAACATCCATCTCCAGTTCTTCCCCGATGCCAAGATCGGCGTGCTCGGCGTCAACGGCGCGGGCAAGTCGACGCTTCTGAAGATCATGGCGGGGATCGACAAGGAGTTCACCGGCGAGGCGTGGGTCGCCAAGGGGGCCACTTGCGGCTACCTCGAGCAGGAGCCGAAGCTCGATCCGGCCAAGTCGGTGCTCGAGAACGTCATGGAAGGCGTGGCGGCCAAGAAGGCGCTGGTCGACCGCTTCAACGAGATCTCGATGCAGCTGGCGGAGGACTATTCCGACGAGCTGATGGAGGAGATGACCAGGCTCCAGGATCAGATCGACGCACAGGGTCTGTGGGATCTCGACAGCCAGGTCGAGATGGCGATGGACGCGCTGCGCTGTCCGGCGCCGGACGCGGAGGTCACCAAGCTTTCGGGCGGCGAGCGCCGCCGCGTCGCGCTGTGCCGCCTGCTCTTGTCGCATCCCGACCTGCTGCTGCTCGACGAGCCGACCAACCATCTGGACGCCGAATCGGTCGCCTGGCTCGAAAAGCACCTGCGCGACTACAAGGGCGCGGTGCTGATCATCACCCACGATCGCTACTTCCTCGACAACGTCACGAGCTGGATCCTCGAGCTCGATCGCGGCCGCGGCATTCCCTACGAGGGCAACTATTCCTCGTGGCTGGGGCAGAAGCAGAAGCGCATGGAGCAGGAGGGCCGCGAGGACGCCGCTCGCCAGCGGGCGCTGGCTCGTGAATCGGAGTGGATCGCGGCCTCGCCCAAGGCGCGTCAGGCCAAGTCGAAGGCGCGTATCCAGCGCTACGAGGAGTTGGTCGAGCGCGCGGCGAACAAGCAGGTCGGCACGGCCGAGATCATCATTCCCGTCGCCGAGCGCCTCGGCAACAACGTGGTCGACTTCGAGGGCCTGTCGAAGGGCTACGGCGACCGCCTGCTGATCGACGATCTGACCTTCAAGCTGCCGCCGGGCGGCATCGTCGGCGTGATCGGGCCGAACGGCGCGGGCAAGACCACGCTCTTCCGCATGCTCACCGGTCAGGAGACGCCGGACGCCGGCACGATCAAGATCGGCGAGAGCGTCAAGCTCGGCTACGTCGATCAGTCGCGCGACGCGCTCGACCCGAACAAGACCGTGTGGGAGGAGATCTCGGGCGGCAACGACGTGATCTATCTGGGCAAGCGCGAGATCAACAGCCGCGCCTACTGCTCGACCTTCAACTTCAAGGGCGGCGACCAGCAGAAGAAGGTCGGCGTGCTGTCGGGCGGTGAGCGCAACCGCGTCCATCTGGCCAAGATGCTGAAGTCGGGCGCCAACGTGCTCCTCCTCGACGAGCCGACCAACGATCTCGACGTCGACACGCTGCGGGCGCTGGAAGAGGCGCTCGAGGACTATGCCGGCTGCGCCGTGGTCATCTCCCACGATCGCTGGTTCCTCGATCGTCTGGCCACCCACATCCTCTCGTTCGAGGGCGACAGCCACGTCGAGTGGTTCGAGGGCAACTTCCAGGACTACGAGGCGGACAAGGTGCGCCGTCTCGGCGCGGGCGCCGTCGAGCCGCACCGGATCAAGTACAAGCCGCTGACGCGGTGAGGGCTTCGGGCTCGGATGAGCCTCGAATTGAAAACCCCGGCGAGATCACTCTCGCCGGGGTTTTTCGTGAAAGGTCTGTCGCGCAATCGCGGCGCCGGAGGTTTCCCCCCGACCCCATATGAGCAATGAACGATACGTTAACCACCCTCTCGTTTCGCGTGTAGCCGTAGTTTTGCGCAATCACAGACGTTTCCGGCAGGACGGGTGCGGCGAGCCCCCCGCGACCGGCTCTCCCTTCCGGCGACGAAACATGCTACGTGGCGCGCTCGTTCTCCCGCGCCGTTTTCCGAGACCTCGTCATGACCGATCTTCTCCGCCGCCTGCCCGCCTCCTGCTGGTCCGCCGTCGAAGGCGAACTCGCGCTCGAGGGCGTGAGCGTGGGCGCGATCGCGGCCGCGGTCGGCACGCCGTTCTATCTCTATTCGGCCGAGCGCCTGCGCGAGAACTATCGCGCGCTCGCCGACGCGCTCTCCCCGCTCGGGGTCTCGATCCACTACGCGATGAAGGCCTGTGCCAATCGGGCGGTGGTGTCGGTGCTGGCGGGGGAGGGCGCGGGGGCGGACATCGTCTCGGGCGGCGAACTGACGCGAGCGCTGGCGGGCGGCATTCCGGCGGGCCGGGTGGTGTTCTCGGGCGTCGGCAAGACCGACGCGGAGATCGCGCAAGCGCTCGCGGCGGGCATTCACCAGATCAACGCCGAGTCCTACGAGGAGCTGTGGCGGATCGACCGGATCGCCGGCGAGCTCGGCGTGGTCGCGGACGTGGCGCTGCGCGTCAATCCGGACGTCGACGCCGACACCCACGCCAAGATCACCACGGGCAAGAAGGACAACAAGTTCGGCGTCGACGCCGATCGGCTCGGGCGTCTCGACAACGAACTGAAGGCGATGGGGAACGTGCGGCTGGTCGGGCTCGCCGTCCACATCGGCTCGCAGATCCTGTCGGCCAAGCCGTTCGCCGAAGCCTACCGGCGGATGGCCGAGCTGACGCGGATGCTGCGCGCGCGCGGCCATGCCCTGACCCGGCTCGATCTCGGCGGCGGCTTCGGCATCCCCTATCAGAACGAGCTGGCGCCGACGCCCGCCGAAATCGCCGCGACGATCGCCGCGACGGTCGGCGATCTCGGGGTCGAGCTGGCGGTGGAGCCGGGGCGGTCGATCGTGGCGGACGCGGGCGTGCTGGTGACGCGGGTCGAGTTCGTCAAGGACGGCGGTCACATCGCCTTCGCGGTGGTCGACGCGGGCATGAACGATCTGATGCGGCCGGCGATGTACGACAGCCATCACGACATCGTGCCGGTGAAGCTGCCGCAGGCCGGGTGGAGCGCGATCGACTACGACGTGGTCGGGCCGATCTGCGAGAGCTCGGACACGTTCGCCAAGCGGCGTCCGCTGCCGCCGCTGGCGGCGGGCGATCTGGTGGTGCTGGCGACGTCGGGGGCCTACGGGGCGACGATGGCGGGCACCTACAACGCGCGCGCGCTGGTGCCGGAGGTGCTGGTCGACGACGGGCGCTTCGCGGTGGTGCGGCGCCGGGTGACGATCGAGGAACAGCTCGGGTGGGAGAGCCTGCCGGCGTGGTCGTGAGATCGGGCGGGCGTCACTTCTTCTCGGCGGTGTCCTCGGCCTTCCAGAAGCCCGACACCGACCCGCATTGCGAGGTGCCGGTGGCGAGGAACTTCTTCTTGGCCGCCTTGGCATCGATCGTGCCGGTGTAGGTGCAGGACTGCCCGCCGGGGGCGGAGGTGCGCAGGATCTCCACGCTCTCGCCGGTGATCTTGCCGCTCACGCCGTACTTCAGCGGCTTGTGGTCGGCGGTCAGCATCATCGCCTCGCCGGTGACCACGCCGTCGGTCACCGTGACCTTCCATTGGCCGGTGGTCGCGCCCTTGGGGCCTTCGGCGACCGTCCAGGTGTCGGCGAGGGCCGAGCCCGTGGGCAGGGCGAGAACGAGGGCGAGGGGAAGAAGCGCGCGCATGGGTCGAGATCCGATCGGCAGAGGCGGGAGCGCCGGGTCGGCGACCCGTACGACTGCTCATGCGCAATCGTGGCGCGCGGCGCTTTAACATTCCTTGAAGACGAGGCCCCGGATTTCCGGGCATTCCGCGCTTTTCGTCTTCCGAGACGCGAAGGAGGAGGGCGCTCCCGGCGGGGCGCCCTCCTCCTTCGTCGCTTCGCAGCTCGGGCGGGGGATCAGGCCTCGACCACCGCGGGCTTGAGGATGCGCAGCATCACGGCGGAGACGATCGTTCCGGCGATCATGGCGACGAGATAGCCGCCGAGGTGGGAGACCGCGTTGGGGATCGGCAGGACGAAGATGCCGCCGTGGGGGACCTTGAGTTCGGCGCCGACGCCCATCGAGATCATCCCGGCCAGCGCCGAGCCGACCATCAGCGACGGGATCACCCGGAAGGGGTCCCTGGCGGCGAAGGGGATCGCGCCCTCGGTGATGAAGGAGATGCCCAGCACGAAGGCGGCGTTGCCCGCCTCGCGTTCGTCATGGGTGAAGCGATCGGCGAACAGCTTGGTGGCCAGCGCCAGCGCCAGCGGCGGGGTCATGCCGGCGACCATGGCGGCGGCCATCGGGCCGTAGACGGCGTTGTCGGCGGAGGCGATCAGGCCGGTGGAGAAGGCGTAGGCCGCCTTGTTGACCGGGCCACCCATGTCGAAGGCCATCATCGCGCCGATGATCGCGCCGAGCACCACGGCGTTGGCGGTCTGCATGCCCTTGAGCCAGCCGGTCAGCGCGGCGAGGGCGGCGGCGACCGGTTCGCCGATGACGTAGATCATCAAGAGGCCGACGATGGTCGATCCCAGCAACGGCAGGATCAGCACGGGCTTGAGACCGTCGAGGTTGCGTCCGAGGTTGATGTTGTCGTTGAGGAACCGGACGACGTAGCCGGCGAGGAAGCCGGCGGCGATGCCGCCGAGGAAGCCCGCGCCGATGGTGCCGGCGAGCATGCCGCCGATTGCGCCGGGGGCGATGCCGGGACGGTCGGCGATCGAGTAGGCGATGAAGCCGGCGAGGATCGGCACCATCAGGGCGAAGCCGGACTTGGCGCCGATCAGGAACAGGGCCTGACCGAGGGTGCCCTTGTGGGCGTCGTCGTAGACGTAGATGCCGCCGAGGGCGAAGGCGATGGCGATGAGCAGGCCACCGGCGACGACGAAGGGCAGCATGTAGCTGACGCCGGTCATCAGGTGCTTGTAGGGCCCGGCGCGCTCGGCCGAGCGGGCGGCCTTGGCGGCGGCGACCTCGTCGACCAGCTCGCGCCCGGCGGTGGCCTGGACGCGGGCCTCGGCGAAGGCCCTGGCGATCAGCGCCTTGCCGTCGCCGATCGCGGCCTTGGTGCCGGTCGAATAGACCTTCTTGCCGGTGAAGCGGGCGAGGTCGACGTTGGTGTCGGCGGCGATCACGACCAGATCGGCCTCGGCGATCTCCTGGGCGGTGAGGGCGTTCTGCGCGCCGACCGACCCTTGCGTCTCGACGCGGACGGTGTGGCCGAGCGCCTTGGCGGCCTGCTCGATGCCCTCGGCGGCCATGAAGGTGTGGGCGATGCCGGTCGGGCAGGAGGTGACGGCGACGATCTTCTTCGCCGCGCCGGCGAGGGCGGCGGCGAGGGCGGCGCCGGCATCGGCGAGCACGGCGTCGAAGGCGAGCCTCACCACCTTCTTCGTGCCGAAACGGGTGGTGGCGGCGTCACCGTCGCCGATCACCAGCACGGTGTCGGAGGCGGCGATGGTCGCGGCGGAGAGCTCGTTCTGGACCGAGCCGGCGGCGCGGACCTCGACGGCGAGGGTATGACCGGCGGCGGTGGCGGCGCTGCGCAGCGCCTCCGTCGCCAGGAGGGTCTTCGTCCCACCTTCGGGGACGGCGACGACGACCGACAGAGTGCTCATGGTTTCCTCCAGGCGGGGCGTTCCCCGCGGTCTTCGAGCTATTCCGGTTCAGTGCGGCAGGACGGTCACGTCGACGCGTTCGGCCAGGGATGCGACCAGGGCGGGCGAGCCGAGATGGGGCCCGATCCGCTGGAGTTTGGCGGTGGCGAAGGCGACCGCGAGACGGGCGAGACGGTCGAGCGCGGCGCCCTCGACCAGACCGGCGACCACACCGGCGACCATGGCGTCGCCGGCGCCGACGGTGGACAGGACGGTCATCGCCGGAAGACGGGCGGCGAGCGCCGTCTCGGCGTCGACGAACAGCGCGCCCTCGGCGCCGCGCGAGACCACCACCAGCGCCACGCCGCGACGGACGAGATCGCGGGCGGCGGCGACGAGATCCGCGATCGTCGGCAGCGGGCGGCCGAGGAGCTGCTCGAGCTCGTGGGCGTTGGGCTTGATCGCGTGGGGCAGGGTCGCTCCGGCGAGGGCGGCGGCGAGGGGGTGGCCGGAGGTGTCGAGCACGACGCGGGCGTCGAGCCGGGCGAGATCGTCGATCAGGGTCGACCAGGCGCTCTCGGGCAGGCCGTCGGGCAGCGATCCGGCGAGCACGACCGGGCGACCGGGGGCGGCGGAGCGCATCAGAGTGGCGCGCACGGCGTCGAAGGTGCCCTCGGCGAAGGTGAGGCCGGGCAGGTTGAGGTCGGTGGTGTCGCCGGTGGCGAGGTCGGCGATCTTGATGTTGGTGCGGGTTTCGCCGGCGGTGCGCACGAAGCGATCGGCGATCTTCTTCTCGGCGAAGAAGTCGGCGAAGGCGACGTCGTTGGCGCGGCCGAGGACACCGGTGACGGCGACGGCGGCGCCCCAGTCGGCGAGGCAACCGGCGACGTTGATGCCCTTGCCGCCGACGGTGGAGACGGCGGTGCGGGCGCGCTGGACGGTGCCGACGACGAAGCGGTCGACGGCGACGGTGAGGTCGATGGCCGGATTGAGGGTCACGGTGACGACGTCGGGGGAGCGGATGTCGCCGGTCATGCGCGGCCTCCGTCGAGAGCGCGGACCTTCGCCGCGGTGTCGCAGGCCAGCGCCCGGGTGGCGAGGGCGGCGAGATCGGTGAAGGCGGCGTCGCGCAGGCGGGCCTTGACGGCGGGGACGTCGCGCGGGGTCATCGACAGCTCGTTCACGCCGAGGCCGGCGAGGAGCGAGGCGCCGAAGGGATCGCCGGCGATGCCGCCGCACACGCCGACCCAGCGGCCGTGGGTGGCGGCGCCTTCCACCGTGCGCCGGATCAGGCGCAGCACGGCGGGATGGAGCGCGTCGGCCTCGGCGGCCAACTCGGGGTGCTGACGGTCGATGGCGAGGGCGTACTGGGTCAGATCGTTGGTGCCGATCGAGAAGAAATCGACGTGGGGGGCGAGGAGGTCGGCCATGATCGCGGCCGAGGGCACCTCGACCATGATGCCGAGCGGCAGCTCGGGCGCGTCGATCTCGGCGCGGATGCGTTCGCACACGGCGCGCAGCGCGACGACCTCGTCGAGCGAGGTGATCATCGGGAACATGATCGACAGACGGCCGCCCGCCTTCGCCGCCCGGTAGAGGGCGCGCAGCTGCGGCTCCATCAGATCGGGACGGCGCAGCAGCAGGCGGGCGCCGCGCACGCCGAGGAAGGGGTTGTCCTCGTGCGGCAGGGCGAGGTGGGCGACCTGCTTGTCGCCACCGATGTCGAGGGCGCGCACGATCAGCGGGCGATCGCCGATCGCGTCCAGCATGGCGCGATAGATTTCGGTCTGCTCGTCCTCGGACGGGGTCGCGCCGCGCTCCAGGAACAGGAATTCGGTGCGCATCAGGCCGATGCCCTCGGCGCCGAGATCGAGGGCGAGGGCGACCTGATCGGGCGTGTTGGCGTTGGCGGCGATCTCGATGCGGCGGCCGTCGCGGGTCTCGGCCGGGGCGGCGCGCTCGTCGGCCTCGCGGGCGCGGCGG
>JBEOKB010000021.1:0-2752 GCA_040275425.1 Siculibacillus sp.
CCAGCAGTTCGCTCACCCGCCGCCGGTCGGCGAAGCCCACGTCCGGCAGAAGCCCCTCGACCAGCGCCGCGAAGGCCGCCACCTCGGCGCGCTCGTGCACCGGCGAGCGGACGAACAGCTCGACGGCGTCGCGCAGGACCGCGCGGGTGCGCACGCGAGCCGGAGACGATTCGCTCGACGGGGTGGTGTCGGGCGCTGAGCGTGACATCGCGGCGTCTCTCTTCGGATGGGAGGAATTCGGGTCTCGCCAGTATCGAAACGCGAGGTTAAGACTTCGTTAACCATGATCGCGCACTCATCGGAACGAGCGCGGCGATCGGCCGCGTTCGCATCCGGAACGCCCGGTTGCCGGGTAGCGTTCCGGCCTCACCTCCCTCCATCGCCGATCGGCAGAGAGGAGAGACCGATGGGAGACGTCGTCAGCCTCGCCGCGATCCGCCGATCGCGGCCGCGTCGTCGCGATGCGCCGGTCTCCGTCGGGGAGAAGATCGCGCTCTTCACCGGAATTCGCATCGAACGCTGGTCCGCCGAAGCGCCCGAGCGACACGACGAACCGCCCAAGTCCGGCCCCGGTCGCACCCGTCGCCGACGAAAGGCCTGAAGGAGAGCCCGGGTGAGAAGGGCCGTTTCGTTCGCTGTTCTCTGTGGGCTCGCCCTCGGCCTCGCCGGCTGTGGCCGCGAGACCGGCGACTTCGGCCGCGCCAAGCGCAACACCTTCGACGATGCCGTCGTCCCCGCCGGCGGCGATCTGGTCGCCCGTCACGGCCGTGGCGAACTCGTCTCCGACTTCAATCGCACCGACCGCGAGGGCACCCTGCGCGACCGCGCCTGGGCGCTGGTGCGCGCACCCCATGCCGAGGACTGGTTCGGCGCCACCCTGGTCGAGTTCCAGCGCACCCGCGTCCTGCCCGAGATCGATTCCCGCTTCGATCCGTCCGGCTACTACAACCTGCTGCGCCGCGATCCCTATCGCTCCAGCGAGGCGCGCTGGAACCGCATCCTGGTCGACCTGCGCGCCGACACCGCCCTGGTCCGTCCGTTCTGGGACGAGGCGAGGCGCGTGCGCGAGGACGACCGCGTCCGCCTCTCCGCCGTCGACGGACGCGGCGACGTCGCCGCCGAGGAGCTGCGCAACGCCTACGCCCGCATCGACGAGAACGCCCGCACCGTCGACTGGGTCTGGCGCGCCCTGCGCTTCCGCCTCGCCGCCTATCGCCGAGCGATCGACCGCATCGTCGTCGAGACCCCGTCCGATCGGCTCTACGAGGCCAATGTCGCCTGGAACGAGTTCCGCCGGGCGATCGATGCCGCCGAGGCCGACTTCCCCGCCTCCGAACACCGCGTCGCGCCGGGGCATCGCCGCTCGCGTTACGGCGACGGCGCCTCGATCGAGCACGCGGTTCCTCAGAAGTGAGCCGCCCTCACGGCAGCGGCACCACCGTGCATTCGGCCGACGTCAGCGCCGCGCCGATCTCCACCGCCAGCGACGCCTGCTGACGGAACACCTGCAGGAACGCGATTCCCTCGGTGCCCTTCCACTCGACGATCACCACGTCCTCGAGCTCCTCGGGCGGGTTCTCGCGCAGCCGCGCCACCTGCACGTCGGTGGCGACCACGACGTCGGCGCTGCGCTGCACGGCCGCCCGATTGTCGAGACCCCACACGTGCAGACCACGCCGATCGTGCAGATTGAGCGACCAGTAGACGTCGGGCGGCGACGCCTTCAGCCGCACCGGCCCCTTGTCGAGCGCGAAGCGGCAGGCCCCGGTCCGCATCGCCGGATCGAGTCCGCCCGCCGCCTTGCGGCCCTGCGCGTCGGTCCCGATCTCGACGAAGCGCCCGACCGGGGCGACCCGGCCGATCTCCACCCACGGGTCGCGCACCGCGTGGGACGGCACGCCGAACACCGTGACGATGTGCACCACGCCGGCCAGCATCAGCGTTCCGACCGCCCAGATCACCCGGCGGATCATCGGCACCCCCTCCGTTCGATGCGCGGCAGCTCCGGTTGGGTGCCCGACGACAGCGCCACCGGCGTGTCGTAGAGCCGCAGCATCAGCGTATGGGTTCCGCGCGCCGGCGACGGCAGCCAGTTGCCCGCCCGCGCCGTCGCCGCCACCGTGATCTCGAACCGACCGTCGCCGTCGCGCAGCACCGAGCGTCCGTCGACGTGCGCCCGCCCGCGCGGCGTGTGCGCCGGAACGCCCTCGGCGTCGACCGCGCTCAGCGTCCACAGCCGCGACGGCGGCGAGCGCCCGCTCACCACGTAGTCGCAGCTCCCCTCGAGCGGTCGCCCCGACCCGTCCTCGTGCGCCACGAACACCAGACCCTCGCCCGCGCCCATGCCCGTCTCGCCGCTGCGCGCGACCCGGGCGCGCGTGTAGGGATCGGCCGTCGCCGCGTCGATCGTCGGCAGCGCCCGCCACGGGCCGATCGCCGTCGCCGCCGTGTGCGGATCGGCGATCATGTACCACGCCGACCCGATCCCCAGGATCAGGCTCGCGGCCATCGCGGTGAGAAGGGTGACGAGAAAGCGCAACGCCATGTCCCTCGGGAAGCGGAGGACGGTCGCGTCGCGACGCGATCGAGGGCTCCGAACCGGCTTCCGTTTCGCACGATCGAGCCTCGCTCGACCGGAATCGCTCGCGCGACGCTGCCGCGATTCTTTCGGTCGCGACCCGGCGCGTCAATGGCACGTCGAGGTCGCCTCGGCGTCAGCGCGCGTCGGCCGAGCCGCCGAGCACGCTCAGCG
>JBEOKB010000022.1:0-28969 GCA_040275425.1 Siculibacillus sp.
TTGCCATGGGCGTGAGGCCGGGCATTGGGCGCACCGAGAGACGACGAATGGAATCTCACTTCGACACGACAAATCATCCGATTTGAGCTATGCAGCGAAATCATGCACCTGATCACCACCACCGAAGACCTCGCCGCCGCCTGTGCCCGTCTCGCCGCCCACCCCTACGTGGCGGTCGACACGGAGTTCCTGCGCGAAACCACGTTCTGGCCGAAGCTGTGCGTCGCTCAGCTCGCCGGCCCCGACACCGCCGTCGTGGTCGACGCGCTGGCCGAGGGGCTCGACATGGCGCCCTTCCTCGACCTGATGCGCGACGAGAACGTGGTCAAGGTGTTCCATTCGGGACGCCAGGACATCGAGATCGTGTTCAACATGGGCGGGTTCGTGCCGCATCCGGTGTTCGACACCCAGGTCGCGGCGATGGTGTGCGGCTTCGGCGACTCGATCTCCTACGATCAGCTGGTCAACCGCATCTCCGGCCACCACATCGACAAGTCGTCGCGCTTCACCGACTGGACCCGGCGTCCGCTGACGCAGAAGCAGTACGACTACGCGCTGTCGGACGTGACCCATCTGCGCGACGTCTACCACCATCTGAAGAAGCGGCTCGAGGAGCAGGGTCGGGCCGAGTGGGTCACCGAGGAGATGGAGGTGCTCACCTCCACCGAGACCTACGACCTCAAGCCGGAGAACGCGTGGGAGCGGCTGAAGCTCCGGGTGCGCAAGCCGATCGAGCTCGCGGTGCTCAAGGAGCTGGCGGCGTGGCGCGAACGCGAGGCGCGCTCGCGCGACGTGCCGCGCTCGCGCATCCTCAAGGACGAGGCGATCTTCGAGATCGCCGGCGATCAGCCGCGCGACGCGGCCGCGCTCGGCAATCTGCGCTCGCTCTCCAAGGGATTCGAGCGCTCTCGCGCGGGCGAGGAGATTCTCGCCTGCGTGCGCCGGGCGCTGGAGATCCCCAAGGATCAGCTGCCGCAGATCCCGCGCGGCAAGCCGATGCCCGACGGCGCGGGCGCGGCGGTCGACCTGATGAAGGTGCTGCTCAAGCTGGTGTGCGAGAAGAACGGCGTCGCCTCGAAGGTGGTGGCGACCGTCGACGAGCTCGACGCGATCGCCGCCGACGACGAGGCCGACGTGCCGGTGATGAAGGGCTGGCGGAGGGAACTGTTCGGCGAACGGGCGCTCGAGCTGAAGCACGGGCGTCTGGCGCTGTCGTTCGACGGGCGCCGCGTCGTGGCGGTGGCGTGCGAACCGCCGCCGCCCAAGGCCGCGAAGCAGGGCTGAGGCCCCCGCTTCGGCGGCGATCGGCGGTGTCACCGGGGGGGCGATCCGGTGTCACACGGCTGTCATCCACGCGTCATAGACACGACCCCGACGGAGGTTCACTCGGCGTCGATCATCCCGGATCGGCGGCTCGGACCTCGATTTCCAGCGGGGATCGTCCTCATGATCAAAGTTCTCACCATCGGTGGCCTCGTGCTCTCGACCGTCGCGAGCGTCGGCGTCGCCCAGGCGCAGACTCGTGACCAGATCCGCATCGTCGGCTCCTCGACGGTCTATCCCTTCACCACCGCGGTGGCCGAGCAGTTCGGCAAGACCTCGGGCTTCAAGACCCCGGTGGTCGAGTCGACCGGCACCGGCGGCGGCATGAAGCTGTTCTGCGCCGGCGTCGGCGCCGAGCATCCGGACGCCACCAACGCGTCGCGCCGCATCAAGGCGGGCGAGTTCGAGGCCTGCGGCAAGAACGGCGTCAAGGACATCGTCGAGATCAAGGTCGGCTTCGACGGCCTGACCATCGCCCATTCCAAGGCCGCCCCGGCGCTGAAGCTGACCATGGCGCAGGTCTTCATGGCGCTGGCCAAGGAAGTTCCGGGCGCCGACGGCAAGCTCGTCGCCAACCCCTACAAGACCTGGGCCGACATCGACAAGTCGCTCCCGGCCACCAAGATCGAAGTGCTCGGCCCCCCGCCGACCTCCGGCACCCGCGACAGCCTGCACGAGCTGTTCATGGAGGCCGGCGCGCTGCAGATCCAGGCGATGAAGGACCTCAAGGCGGCCGACGCCAAGGCGTTCGAGAAGGCGTGGAAGTCGATCCGCGAGGACGGCGCCTACGTCGAGGCGGGCGAGAACGACAACGTCATCGTCCAGAAGCTCGAGGCCAACAAGAACGCCTACGGCGTGTTCGGCTACTCGTTCCTCGAGGAGAACGCCTCGAAGATCCAGGGCGTGTCGCTCGACGCGGTCGCTCCGACCTACGAGACCATCGCCGGCGGTCAGTACAAGGGCGCCCGCGCGCTGTTCGTCTACGTCAAGAAGGCCCACGTCGGCGTGATCCCCGGCCTCGACAAGTTCGCCGCCGAGTACGTCTCGGCCAAGGCGATCGGTCAGGACGGCTATCTGTCCTCGAAGGGTCTCGTGACTCTGCCGAAGGCCGAGGCCGAGGCCGTCGCCAAGGCGACCACGGCGCTCACCCCGATGTCGGGCGAAGGCCTGGGCAAGTAAGACCGCCACGAGGGCGCGGGGGAGCCGAACGGCCTCCCCGCCCCTGCCCTTCGAGACCGCGCCGTGCCATGCTCGGCGCCGGTTCGTTTCCTCGACGATCCTCGTCGGCGGGCCCGTCCGGGTTCGCCGCGCGACGCTCCAGACGGCGGACATTCGATGCTCGGCATCTATCTCGGCGTGATGGCGGTTCTGGTCGTGGCGAGCTTCGTGCTCGCGCGGCGGCGGGCGGAGCGCCTCGATACCGCACGGCGGTTCGGTCTCCACTCGCGACCGATCTACCACGGGCTCTTCACCGCGACGGCGGTGTTCGGCGCGATGTTCCTGGTGATGGTCGTCGGCCTGCCCGGCGTCGGTCGGCTGGCCGGCGCCTCGGGTCTTTCGCACTTCCCCTCCGAAATGCTGGAGACGGCGACCACGCGCGGCGCGATGCTGCGCGACATGATCTCGCTGGCGCGCGGCGAATACACCGGCACGGCCTCGCAGACGCTCACCGAGGCCACGGCGACGTTCACCCGCGTGCGCCTCCTCGGCCAGTGGGGCGTGCTGGGGCTCGGCACGCTGATCGGCCTGATGGTCGCCTACGTGACGCTCGGCCGGGTCGGACCGGTGTTCCGGGCGCGCACCCATTTCGAGCGCGTCGTCCGGCTCGTGCTGATGGCGGCGGCGGCGGTGGCGGTGGCGACGACGATCGGCATCGTGCTGTCGGTGCTGTTCGAGACGCTGCGCTTCTTCGAGAAGGTGCCGCCGCTCGAGTTCCTGTTCGGGCTGGAGTGGTCGCCGCAGACGGCGATCCGCGCCGATCAGGGCGGCTCGTCGGGCGCCTTCGGCATCGTGCCGCTGGTCACGGGAACGCTGCTGATCACCCTGATCGCCATTCTGGTGGCCGGGCCGATCGGGCTGTTCTGCGCGGTCTATCTCGCCGAATACGCCTCGCCGCGCCTGCGCTCGGTGATGAAGCCGGTGCTCGAGATCCTGGCGGGCGTGCCCACCGTGGTGCTCGGCTTCTTCGGCGCGCTCACCGTGGCGCCGCTGCTGCGCGGACTCGGTCAGGGCGCCGGTCTCGAGGTGGCGTCGGAATCGGCGCTCGCCGCCGGTCTGGTGATGGGCATGATGATCATTCCCTTCGTCTCGTCGCTGTCCGACGACGTCATCACCGCCGTGCCGCAGTCGCTACGCGACGGCTCCTACGCGCTCGGGGCGACCAAGTCGGAGACCATCACCCGGGTGGTGCTCTACGCCGCGCTGCCGGGCATCGTCTCGGCGATGATGCTGGCGATCAGCCGCGCCATCGGCGAGACCATGATCGTGGTGATGGCGGCCGGTCTCGCGGCCAATCTCACCTTCGACCCGCTCCAGGCGGTGACCACCTTCACCGTTCAGATCAAGACCATCCTCGTCGGCGACCAGGAATTCGACAGCGCCAAGACGCTCGCCGCCTTCGCGCTCGGGTTCGTGCTGTTCTTCTTCACGCTGATCCTCAACGTGATCGCCCTCGAGATCGTCAACAAGTATCGGGAACAGTATGACTGACGCCGCGCTCGCTCCCGCCTCACGGCGTTTCGACCCGACCTCGGACGCGGCCCGTGCCCGCGTTCGCAAGCGGTATGCCCGCGAACGGCGCTTCCGCGCCTACGGTATCGCCGCGCTCGTCGTCACCTCGGCGTTTCTGATCGCGCTGCTCGGCGACATCCTGATCAAGGGGACCCCGGCCTTCCGCGAGACCTCGGCGATGCTCGAGGTCACCGTGAGCGAGGCCGACGTCGACCCGCAGGCCAAGCGCGACGCCGCGACGCTCCGGGCGGGCGACTACACCGCGATCGTGCGGCGTGCCCTGTCGGCGCTGTTCCCCGAGGCGACCTCGAGGACCGATCGCAAGCTGCTGTTCGGGCTGCTCAGCACCGGCGCGGGCGACGATCTGCGCGAGATGGTGGTGGCGGATCCGTCGCTGGTCGGCAAGACCTTCAGGGTGCCGGTGCTGCTGTCGGACGATCACGACCTCTACTTCAAGGGCACGGGCACCAGAATCACCGAACGCGACGGGCGCGGCACGCTCACGCCGTCGGCGCAGACGGGCGAGATCACCATCTCCTCGACCGCCAACGACTTCGTCGACGAGCTGGTGGCGATCAAGAAGCAGATCAAGGTGCGCGGCGACGCGCTCTCGGTCGAAGCCGACCGACTCGCCGCCGTGGTGCTCGACATGAGCAACGACCTGCGCCGCGCCGAGGACGAACTGCGCGCCGCGCGCGCCGGCGGTGACGCCGCCGCGATCGATCGTGCCGAGAAGACGGTCACGGCCAAGCGGGTCGAGATCGACACGATGCAGGCCAAGGTCGCCGAGGCCCGCGACGGGGCGCGCGAGCTGCATCGCCGCTTCGACGACCCCAAGACGCCGGAGACGCTCGACGGCAGCCTGCCGAGCCTCCTGGTCGCGCTCGACGGCGGGCTGGTGAAGATCACCTCGATCGGCGACACGCAGGTGGTGGGCAAGGTGCTGCTGCCGCTCGGCTCGACCGCCGAGGCGAAGGCCGGGGCGTGGAAGCTCGTGACCTATCTCACGCCGGAATCCAATCGCCGGGTCGGCGATCAGGAGACCGCGTGGCTCGAGCGGATGCGCTCGCTCGGAGTGATCGATCAGTCCTTCAACAAGCGCTTCTTCACCGCCGGCGACAGCCGCGAGGCCGAACTCGCGGGCATCCGCGGCGCGCTGGTGGGCACCGCGCTGACGCTCCTGGTGACGATCGGCATCGCGGTGCCGCTCGGCGTGGCGGCGGCGATCTATCTCGAGGAGTTCGCGCCGAAGAACCCGCTGACCCACATGATCGAGGTCAGCATCAACAACCTCGCGGCGGTGCCGTCGATCGTGTTCGGTCTGCTGGGGCTCGCGGTGTTCCTCAACTTCTTCGATCTGCCGCGTTCGGCGCCGATCGTCGGCGGTCTGGTGCTGGCGCTGCTGGTGCTGCCGACGATCATCATCGCCTCGCGCGCGGCGCTGAAGGCGGTGCCGCCGTCGATCAAGGAGGCGGCGCTCGGGGTGGGCGCGTCGCAGCAGCAGGCGATCTTCCATCACGTGCTGCCGCTGGCGATGCCGGGCATCATGACCGGCACCATCATCGGCATGGCGCACGCGCTGGGCGAGACGGCGCCGCTCCTGATGATCGGCATGGTCGCCTTCATCGTCGACGTGCCCGGTTCGCTCGCCGACGCGGCGACGGTGTTGCCGGTGCAGATCTATCTGTGGTCCGATCTGCCGGAACAGGCGTTCCAGGCCAAGACGGCCGCGGCCATCATCGTGCTGCTCGGCTTCCTGTTCGTGATGAACGGGGCGGCGATCTGGCTCAGACGCAAATTCGAACGCCGTTGGTGAGGCGACGGCGCTCGCGCCTCTCGACGGCGCCGCGCCCGGAGAACGATCATGGACATTCAGGTTTCCAATTCTACGAGGCAACAGGTGGACAACCGAGCCAAAGTCGTCGCCCGCGACGTCGACGTGTTCTACGGCGCCAAGCACGCGCTGAAGAGCGTCTCGATCGAGATTCCCGAGCGCTCCGTCACCGCCTTCATCGGGCCGTCGGGCTGCGGCAAGTCGACGTTCCTGCGCTGCATCAACCGCATGAACGACTCGATCTCGTCGTGCCGGGTGACCGGGTCGATCGAGATCGACGGGGCGAGCGTCTACGATCCCGCCCTCGACGTGGTGCAGCTGCGCGCCCGGGTCGGCATGGTGTTCCAGAAGCCCAATCCGTTCCCGAAGTCGATCTACGAGAACGTCGCCTACGGGCCGCGCATCCACGGCATCGCCCAGTCCAAGGCCGATCTCGACGAGATCGTCGAGACCTCGCTCGACAAGGCCGGTCTGTGGAGCGAAGTGAAGGACCGCCTCGGCGACAGCGGCACCGGCCTGTCGGGCGGTCAGCAGCAGCGCCTGTGCATCGCCCGCGCCATCGCGGTGGATCCGGAAGTGATCCTGATGGACGAGCCGTGCTCGGCGCTCGACCCGATCGCCACCGCGCGCATCGAGGAGCTGATCGACGAGCTGCGCGAGAAGTATACGATCATCATCGTCACCCACTCGATGCAGCAGGCGGCGCGCGTGTCGCAGAAGACGGCGTTCTTCCACCTCGGCGTTCTCGTCGAGGAGGGCGCGACCACCTCGATCTTCACCAACCCGCGCGACACCCGCACCCAGGACTACATCACCGGCCGCTTCGGCTGATCGGGGCGCTTCGCCGACGTGCGGCGGGTCCGGCGAGAGCCGAGCCCGCCGTTTTCGTGCGTGGATGTCGGGGATCGGAAGGCTGTGGCACACACGCCGCCGGCGGATTACGACTTCGCCTGATCCGCCCTACGAGGGCCGCCCTACGGCGTCTTCGTCACTCGTCGTAGACGTGGAAGCCACCGTTGGGGTCCTCGACGGTCCAGCCGCCGTCGGGGCGCCGGGCGAGATGGTTCGGGCCGATCGGCACCTTGCCGGCGCCTCCGGGCACGTCGAGGAGGTAGGTGGGCTGGGCGATGCCGGTGAGGCGGCCGCGCAGGGCGCGCATCAACGCCTGCCCCTGGTCGATCGAGGCGCGCCAGCGGGCGGTGCCCTCGGCGCGGTCGAGGTGATGCAGGTAGTAGGGCTTCACCCTCAGCGTCACCAGACGGCGGAACAGCGCCTCCAGCACCTCGGCCTCGGCGTTGACCCCGGCGAGCAGCGTCGTCTGCGACAGGAGCGGCACACCGGCATCGACGAGACGGGCGAGCGCGGCGGCGGCGGCCTCGGTCAGTTCGCGCGGATGATCGACGTGGATCACCATCCAGGTGGCGAAGCGGCGGCGCAGGAGGCGCGCGGTGTCGGGCGTGACGCGGGCGGGATCGACCACCGGCACGCGGGTGTGCAGGCGCACGACCTCGACGTGGGGGATCGTCTCCAACCGGTCGAGCAGCCGGGCGAGGCGGCGATCGGACAGGACCAGCGGGTCGCCGCCGGTGAGAATCACCTCGAAGATCTCGGGATGTGCGGCGATCCAGGCGACGGCCTCGTCGAGTTCGGCCTCGGAGAGGTTGGCCTCGCCCTCCCCCACCCGGTCGCGGCGGAAGCAGAAGCGGCAGTAGACGCGGCAGAGGTGGGTCGGCTTCAGCAGGACGCGGTCGGGATAGCGGCGGGTGAGGCCGGGGGCGACGGCGTGGGGATCGTCGCCGATCGGGTCCGGGGTCTCGTCGGCGGCGACGATCAGCTCCTCGGGCGAAGGCACGAACTGGCGGGCGATCGGGTCGGCCGGGTCGTCGCGGTCGATCAGCGCGGCCATGTCGGCGGTGACGGCAAGAGCGAAGCGGTCGACGACGCGCTCGAGCGCGGGCGCCTCCGCCGCCGACACCAGTCCGGCGGCGACGAGGTCCGCGACCGAGCCGATCTCGCCGCGACGGCTCATGAGTGCCGGATCTCGACGTCGAGACCGACGAGGCGGGCGAGCTGGCGGGCGCGGCGCTGGAGCACCTCGCCGTCGAGGTCGGCGAGCCGGGGCGGCAGTTCGAACACCAGACGTCCCGCCTCGCGCATCACGCGCACGTCGAGCAGGATGCCGGGCATGGCGGCGGTGAGGATGAAGGCGACGCGGAAGGTGGCGCCGAGCGCCTTGGCGCGCTCGAGCAGGCGCGGCGTCGCCAGCCGGATCAGACGCGGGCTGACGGCGTCGTCGATCAGGCCCATGTGACGATAGTAGTTCGACAGCGCCAGATAGGCGCGACCGGGATGGTCGATGCCGATGAAGGCGGCGTTGGAGATGATGTTGAGGCTCTGCTCGCCGCGATAGTCGGGATGCGCGCGCCAGCCGACGTCGGCGACGTGGCAGGCGGCGACGCGCAGGCGGGCCTCCTCGGCGGTCTCGTCGAGGCCGAGGGCGCCGAACACGCGCGATGTCCACAGCGCCGTCTCCTCGCCGTGGCGGGGTGAACGCGAGCGCAGATAGGCCAGCTCCTCGGCGGCGGCCAGCAGCGGATCGCGGCGGCGCTCCTCCGGAGCGAGCTGTTCGAACAGATGGCCCTCGCGCAGGCCGAGGGCGGACAGAACCACGTTCTTCGGCCGCCCGGCGCGGATGACCTGGGCCAGCACCAGCGCGCCGTAGGGCAGCAGATCGCGGCGCTGCTTGGAGATGGTCTCGATCTTGGGGATGGTATCGACCGCGCCGCGCGCGACCTGACGGCAGAAGTCGAGCGCCACGTCGGCGGGCAGCGCGTAGTTGTGCATGACGTGGAGCGGGTAGTCGCACTGGTGCATGTGCAGCTTGGCGAGCGAGCGCCAAGTGCCGCCGACGGCGTAGAAGGTGCGCCCGGTCAGGTTCGCCAGAACGGGCGACTTGTCGAGCGCGGCGGCGGCGAGACGCTCGGCCTTGCGGATCGAGCCCTCGGAGGCCTCCGACAGACGGATGCCGCCGAGCGGATAGGTGAGCCCGGTGCCGATCACGTCGCGGTGGACGTCGACCAGTTCGAGCGAGCCGCCGCCGAGATCGCCGGCGACACCGTCGGCGTCATGGATGCCGGCGACGATGCCCTGGGCGGCGAGGCGTGCCTCGTCGGCACCGGTCAGGACCTGGACCTCGACGCCGCAGATCGCCTCGAGCTCGGCGACGAAGGCCGGGCCGTTGGAGGCCTCGCGGGCGGCGGCGGTGGCCAGCACGTGCAGGGTGACCGAGCCGCACTGATCGGCGATGTGGCGGAAGCGGCGCACGGCCGACAGCGCCTGGAGAAGCGAGTTCTCGGCGAGGCGGCCGGTCCGGGACAGGCCCTTGCCGAGACCGGCCAGGACCTTCTCGTTGAAGATCACCGTCGGCGCGCGGGTGACGCGCTCGTAGACCACGAGACGCACCGAGTTCGAGCCGATGTCGATCACGGCGATCGGGCCGTGACCGGCGAGCCGACCCGGTGCGTCGGGGCGCGAGATCAGCCCTCTCCAGCCCTCAGGAGCGGGCGGCACGGGCGAGGTTTCTGGGCTGATCGGTCTTGGAGGATTTGCCACGGCCCGACAACGATGGGTTCGTCATGAAGTACTTGTGGACGTTGAAGGGCTCTTCGCCCTCCGCCGGCCGGATCCGTTCGTGTCCACCGTCGGGCAGCAGGCGCCAGCTCTGCTGATTGTCCCTCAGGTTCGCCACCATGATCTGATCGAGGATCTGCTGGTGCACCGTCGGGTTGGTGATCGGAGCGAGCACCTCGACGCGGCGATCCAGATTCCTCGGCATCATGTCGGCGGAACCGATGTAGACCAACGCCTGCGCCGAGGGAAGGCCGTGGCCGTTGCCGAAGCAGAAGATGCGGCTGTGCTCGAGGAAGCGGCCGACGATCGACTTCACCCGGATGTTGTCCGACATGCCCTCCACACCGGGGCGCAGACAGCAGATGCCGCGCGCGACGATGTCGATCTTCACGCCCGCGCGCGAGGCCTCGTAGAGGTGATCGATGATCTGCGGATCGACCAGCGAATTGATCTTCAGCCAGATGTGGGCGGGCCGACCGGCGTGGGCGTGGTCGATTTCGGCGTCGATGTGGGAGAGGATGCGCGAACGCATGGTGAGCGGGCTCACCGCCATGCGCTCCAACTCCTGCGGCTGGGCGTAGCCGGTGACGAAGTTGAAGATGCGGGCGACGTCGCGGCCGATGGCCGGGTCGGCGGTGAAATAGCTGAGGTCGGTGTAGATCTTGGCGGTGATCGGGTGGTAGTTGCCGGTGCCGATGTGGCAATAGGTCGCGAGCTGGCCCATCTCGCGGCGGACCACCATCGACAGCTTGCCGTGGGTCTTCAGCTCCATGAAGCCGAACACCACCTGCACGCCCGCGCGCTCGAGATCGCGGGCCCAACGGATGTTGGCCTCCTCGTCGAATCGGGCCTTGAGCTCGACCACGGCGGTGACCGACTTGCCGGCCTCGGCGGCCTCCGCCAGCGCCTTGACGATCGGGCTGTCCTTGGAGGTGCGGTAGAGCGTCTGCTTGATCGCCACCACGTCGGGGTCGCGCGCCGCCTGCATCAGGTACTGCACGACGACGTCGAAGCTCTCGTAGGGGTGATGGACGACGAGGTCCTTGGCCTTGATCGCGGCGAAACAGTCACCGCCGAACTCGCGGATGCGCTCGGGGAAGCGCGGCTCGTAGGGGCCGAACTTCAGCTCGGGCCGATCGACGCCGACGAGCTGCGACAGTTCGGCCAGCGCCAGCAGGCCCTCCATCAGAAAGACGCCGTCGAGCTCGACCGACAGGCTCTCGGCGACGAAGTCGCGCAGGCGGTCGGGGGTCGAGGCCTCGATCTCGAGGCGGATGACGGTGCCGCGGCGGCGGCGCTTCAGCATGGTCTCGAACACGCGGACGAGGTCCTCGGCCTCCTCCTCGATTTCGATGTCGCTGTCGCGGATGACGCGGAAGGCGCCCTTGGCGCGCACGTCGTAGCCGGGGAAGAGCCCGGCGATGTGCAGGCAGATCACCGTCTCGAGCGAGATGAAGCGCTTCTGGCCCTGGGTCCCCTCGCCCGGCGGCAGCTCGATGAAGCGGGTCAGCGTCGAGGGCATGCGGATGAGGGCGGTCATGCCCTCGCCGCCACCGACGCGGGCGAGATCGAGCACCAGCGAGAAGCCGAGATTGGGGATGAAGGGGAACGGGTGGGCCGGATCGCAGGCGAGCGGGGTCAGCACGGGGAAGATGTGGCCGAGGAAGTGCTGACGCAGCCAGTCGCGCTCGTGCGGCTCGAGGCGGTCGCCGTCGACCAGGACGATACCGACGTTGCCGAGCTCGCCGCGCAGCTCGCGCCACAGACGCTGCTGCTCGGCGGTGAGGCTGTCGACGGCGCGGCCGATCTCGTCGAGCTGCTCGGCCGGGGTGAGGCCGTCGTCGGAGCGGGCGGTGATGCCGGCGCGCTGCTGCTCGATCAGGCCGGACACGCGCACCATGAAGAATTCGTCGAGGTTGTTGGCGGAGATCGACAGGAAGCGCAGCCGCTCGAGCAACGGGTGATCGACGTTGGCGCTCTCCTCGAGAACGCGGCGGTTGAAGTCGAGCCAGGAGAGTTCGCGATTGAAGAAGCGGCGCGGGCTGCCGGCGAGCGGGTTCTCGACCGACGACTTGGACTTGGCGGTACGGGCGTTCACTCGGTTCTCTCCCCGGATGCGACTCGGCACCGATCTCGTCGGCGAAACATCAGATCATGAACCCGTCTTCGTGCGGGTTTCATGACGAAGTTTCGTCACTTCCATGTCTTTCGTCCAGTCCGGGGAGTTGCGGCTGCCGTCCCCAACCGCGTTCGAGCACGCGGGCGGCCACGGCGCGGGTGATCGGACCCTTGGCGGCGAGCGCTTCGCGGTCGAGCGCCTCCACCAGCGCGCGAGCGGAGGCGAAGGAGCGTTCCATGCGTCGGCCGAGGAAGGCGATCACGCCGGGATCGACCACGGTCTGGCGATCGGTGAAGAGTTTGGCGAGCAGCGCCTCGAGCAGGAGGTCGTCCGGCTCGGCCAGTTCGACCGGGGTGGCGGCGCGCAGGCGCGAGACGAGGTCGGGCAGCGCGAGGCCCCAGGCCAGCAGAGGCGCGGGCGCGGTGACGAGCAGGCGTCCCCCGCTTTGGCGCACGGCGTTGAGGAGGTGGAACAGCGCGGTCTCGTCGATGCCGGCCCCGGCGTCCTCCACCACCAGCGCCGGGCTCGCGGCGAGGGCGACGGGATCGCGGCGGGGGAGATCGGCGGCGGCGACGATCTCGGCGCCGGAGGCGTCGGCGAACAGGCGGGCGAGATGGGACTTGCCCGAGCCCGCCGGGCCGATCACCAGCACGACGTCGCTCGGCCAGTCGGGCCAGCGGTCGACCAGTTCGGTGGCGGCGCGGTTGGCGTCGGAGACGATCCAGTCCTCCCGGCCGCGGCGTTCGGCGACCGGCAGGTCGAAGGGGATCTGGCGCGGCTCAGCCATCGGCACCGTCGCCGCCGTCCTTGGGCGCGGGCGCGCCCTCCCAATAGAGCGACGAGGCGAGATACTGCTCGAGGGCGAAGCGGGCGAGCACGCCGACGGAGGCGGCGGCCGGCACCGCCACCAGCATGCCGACGAAGCCGAACAGCGAGCCGAAGGCGAACAGTGAGAACAGGAGCCACACCGGATGGAGGCCGACCGAGCGGCCGACCCAGTTCGGGGTGAGGATCCAGCCCTCCAACGCCTGTCCGACGGCGAAGACCACGCCGACGGTGACGAGCCCGTGCCAGTCCGGCCAGTACTGGACCAGGGCGACGCAGAGGCCGACCACCAGACCGATGCCGAAGCCGAGATAGGGGATGATGCCGAGGAGCCCCGCCATCAGGCCGATGACGAAGCCGAATTCGAGACCGACCAGGGCGAGGCCGAGACCGTAGTAGAGGCCCATCACCATGCACACCGACACCTGCCCGCGGACGAAGCCGGAAACGGCGGCGTTCATCTCGGCGGCGAGACGGCGCAGGGTGTCGCGATGGCGCAGCGGCAGCCAGCCGTCGATGCGGGCGATCATGTCGTCCCAGTCGACCAGGACGTAGGCGGTGACCACGGGCGCGATGACCATCACCGAGACGACGGACACCACGGCCTGACCACCGTTCCACAGCTTCTCCAACACGCCGGTGATCCAGCCGGCGCCCTGGCTGAGCGCGCCGGCGAGGTTGCTCTCGATGGTGGCGGCGTCGGCGCCGGTGAGGCGGCCGAGCGGACCGTCGATCCACGGGGCCAGGACGGCGCGCAGGCGGGTGACGAGACCGGGCAGGCGCTCGGCCAGCGCGGAGAGCTGATCGCCGATCAGCGGCACCACCAGGACCAGCACGAGGACGAACACCACCACCAGCCCGACGACGATGGTCATGGCGGCGATCGAACGGGGCATGCCCCACTTCTCCAGCCGATCGGCGGCGGGATCGAGCAGGTAGGCGAGCGCGATGCCGGCCACGAAGGGCAGCAGCACGCCGGAGAACAGCCACAGGAAGGCGATGAACACCGCCAGGGCGCCCAACCAGAATCGGAGTTGCCTTTCGAGCGTCACGGGGTGCCTTCCCTCTCGCAGCGTCGGCGTCACGAGGCCCGGCCGGGACCGCCCGGGTCGGACGACATCGCCCGCAGCCATTCCACGACATAGGCCGTCCCGGAGAGAACCGTCAACGCGGCGACGGCGATCTCGCCCGCAACCCACAGGCGGCCGGGATCGACGCCGAAGGCGCGGCTGCCGAGCGCCATGGCGGCGAAGGCGATCTGCACCGTGGTGTTGGCCTTGGAGACCAGGAGCGGGCGGATCGGCACGCCGCGCCCCAGCACCCACGACAGCATCACTCCGCCGACGATCAGCACGTCGCGCGAGACGACCATGATCACCAGCCAGATCGGCAGCGAGCCGATCATGCCGAGGGTGACGAAGATCGACACCAGCAGCGCCTTGTCGGCGAGCGGGTCGAGATGGGCGCCGAGCTCGGAGCGCTGATCGAAGCGGCGGGCGATCCAGCCGTCGATGCCGTCGGAGATCCCGGCGACGAGGAACACCCAGAAGGCGACGGCGAAGCGCTGGTCGAGAATGGCGTCGATGGCGATCGGAACCAGCACCAGCCGGAAGATGGAGATGAGATTGGGAAGGGTGATGTTGGAACGCATGGGCCGTTTCCCGGTTCTCTTCTTCTCTTCCCCCAATGTGACGTTTCGCGAGCGATCCTCCAAGAGGGGGGAACCCTCGTGACCACCACCTTCGCAGGAATACCTCTTCGCCCTCATACTGACTTGCAAAACGGCCGACGATCGTCCATTCCGGCCGTGACCATTCACCGGGAGCGTGATCATGTCCGAAGGCAAGAACAGCTGGACCTATGCCCGTTCGGGCGTCGACATCGAGGCCGGCAACGCGCTCGTCCGCCGCATCTCCGCGCACGCCAAGGCGACGAAGCGCGTCGGCGCCGACACCCAGCTCGGCGGCTTCGGTGGTCTGTTCGACCTCAAGGCCTGCGGCTACACCGATCCGGTGCTGGTGGCGGCCAACGACGGCGTCGGCACCAAGCTGAAGATCTCGATCGAGACCGGCATCCACGACACGATCGGCATCGACCTCGTCGCCATGAGCGTCAACGACCTGATCGTGCAGGGCGCCGAACCGCTGTTCTTCCTCGACTACTTCGCCACCGGCAAGCTCGACCTCGACGTCGCCGAGCGCGTCATCGCCTCGATCGCGCGCGGCTGCCAGATGGCCGGGTGCGCCCTCATCGGCGGCGAGACGGCCGAGATGCCGGACATGTACCGCGAGAACGACTACGATCTCGCCGGCTTCGCGGTGGGCGCGGTCGAGCGGTCCGAGATCCTGCCGAAGAAGACGACCGCCCCGGGCGACGTCGTGCTCGGGCTGGGCTCCTCCGGCGTCCATTCCAACGGCTATTCGCTGGTTCGCCGCCTCGTGAAGGAGGCCGGTCTCGACTGGAACGACGACGCGCCGTTCCAGCCCGGCACCTCGGTCGCCCGCGCCCTGCTCGAGCCGACCAAGATCTACGTCAAGCCGATCCTCGAGGTGATGCGCAAGCTCGGCGGCATCAAGGCCATGGCCCACATCACCGGCGGCGGCTTCATCGAGAACATTCCGCGCGTGCTGCCGGAATTGTGCGTCGCCGAGATCGATCTCTACGCCTGCGCCGTGCCGCCGGTGTTCAAGTGGCTGGCGAGCGTCGGCCACATCACCGAGCAGGAGATGCTGCGCACCTTCAACTGCGGCATCGGCATGGTCCTCATCGTCGAGGCCGACAAGGCGCACGACATTTCGGAGATGTTCCGTCATCTCGGCGAGAGCTGCGTCACCCTCGGTTGGCTGCAGGACGGCTCGGGCCGCGACGCCACGGAGCACGGCCTGCGCGCCTGGGTCGACACCCGCGGCAAGCTCGACCTCACCTGGCCGCCGCGCGGTCGCCCGGCATGAGCGGACGCGTCCGCGTCGGCGTGCTGATCTCGGGGGGCGGCTCCAACATGGCCGCCCTGATCGAGGCTGCGCGCGACACGGCTCATCCGGCCGAAATCGTCTGCGTGATCTCCAATCGCCCCGACGCGGGCGGGCTCGCCAAGGCGGCGGCGGCGGGTGTTCCGGCGATCGTGGTCGATCACCGCGCCTTCGAGACCCGCGAGAGTTTCGAGCGGGCGATGGTGGCCGAACTCGACGCGCGCGGGGTCGAGCTGGTGGCGCTGGCCGGGTTCATGCGGCTGGTGACGCCGTGGTTCATCGAGCGCTGGCGCGATCGACTGATCAACATCCACCCTGCCCTGCTGCCGTCCTACAAGGGGCTGCACACCCACGAGCGCGCGCTGGCCGACGGGGTGAAGATCGCCGGCTGCACCGTGCACTTCGTGCGGGCCGAGATGGACGTCGGGCCGATCATCGTCCAGGCCGCCGTGCCGGTGCTCGACGACGACACGCCGGCGACACTCGCGGCGCGCGTACTGGCGCAGGAGCATCGGATCTATCCGCTGGCGCTGGCGCGGGTCGCCTCGGGCGCGGCGCGCGTGGTCATCGATGACGAGGGCCGCGAAAGAGTGGTGACCGACGGGGTCACCGACGTCGACGGCGCACTGATCGCGCCGCGCTGAGGCGGACGAGCGGCAGAGCTCTCCCAACACGAAGACTCTCTTTCAAGCTCCGGTGTTCACGGGCTTTTCGTCTCCGCTTCGGCACCGTTTCCAGAGCGAGCCCTCAAGGCTGTCCGGCCGGAGACCGCGCGGCGGGACGCGAGCCGATTCCCCTCGGCGTTCGGCCACCGTCGGCCGCCGCGGCGGTTCCGGCTCTTCGGCGATGTGCCCCCTCTCTCGAGAAAGCCGTGGAAACTTCGTTCGAAACGTGTCGCTCGAGGTGAATGCACTTCAATTACGGGTTGACTAGACGTCGCGATCGAATACACCACCCGCGAGCGAGCGCACGGTGCTCGCGCGGCGAGGGACGTCGGGTTCGGCTCTTCGCGCGGAGCGGTGACGACGGGACGTACGAGGATCGATTCATGACGGTATCGAAGCTGCGAAGCACCCTGCGTATCGGGACACTCCGCGGGGTCGGCATGGCGAGCCTTCTGGTCGCCGGATGCAGCGGCGGCGGATCGGGCACGGGCGCCACCGCGCCGCTCACCAGCCCTCCGCCGCCTCAGCCCATGGCGACCTACAACGGCACCACGACCGGCAAGACCGCCGTCGCTCTCATGTACACCAGTGGCTCGACCTTCTACTCGTCGGTCGGCTCGGCCGCCTACGGCAGCAGCCTCCAGTCGTCGGCCGCCCCCTCCGGGCAGACGTTGGTGATGACGATCGACGGCACCGAACGCAGCGCGGCGATGAACGGTCGTCTCGAGGCGGGTTCGAACGGGCGGGTCGACGCCTCGGCGGTGTCGGCGAGCGGGATGGATTCGATCGAGATCTGGAACACGCTCGGCGCGCAGACGCTCTCCCACAGCTATGCCGGCGTCGGAACTCAGGTTCACGAGCACCCGACGACGCCGGTCCTGCTGGCCTACGGCGTTCACGGCGGCTCGGCGACGCCGGTGTCGGACATGCCGACGTCGGGTGTGGCGACCTACAGCAACAGTGGCGGCTTCCTGGGCATCCGCACCCAGGTGAGCCCGACCATGGCGAACCCCGTCGCCGTCCGGGGCGACGTCGAGGTGACCGCCCATTTCGGCGCGGCGTCCGTGGTGGGAACCATCGACAACATGTCGGCGGTCCGCACCGGTACTCCGATGACCGACCGAGTGACCTTCGACGCGTCCATCGCCGGCAACACGTTCACCACGACCTCGGTTCACCATGCAGGACTGACCGACGTGTCGGGCCTCGTCACGGGCGGGTTCTACGGGCCCCAGGCGGCCGAGACCGCCGGTGCGATCGCGTTGCACGGCGATACGATGTCCAACGACCGCGTGATCCTCAACGGCGCCTTCGCGGCCAAGAGGCAGTGATCGGCGCACGCCGGCGGACGCGACCGACCCCGGTCGGCCGGGGGCGGTCGGCGGCAGGAGCGGCGCGGCGAGGCGCGCGCCTCACGGAAGGCCCTCGGCCGGTCGGGCCGAACGGGCCAACCCCACGAGGGTGATCCCATCATGGTGTCGCGTCACGGATCACGCCGAGGTCTGCCGGGTCTGCTCGTCGCGGCGGCGGTGGCGGTCGTCGTTTCGCCGCAGAGCGGCCATGCGCAGCCCGCCCCGGTCGCGACGGCGCGGCCGAGCCCGATGCGGGCACACCTGCTGACGATCGAAGCGATGATCGAGCAGGGCCGGATCGTCGAGGCGCGCGACGCGCTCGCGGCGACGCCACGGACGGAGGAGTTCGCGCGCGTCTACGGCGGCTTCCTCGACGCGCGAATCGCCGAGGCGACGGGCGATCTGTCGGCGGCGCGCGACGGATATCGGGCGATCCTGGCGGAGCGGCCCGAACTGGCGCGCGTTCGCCATTCCCTGGCGCGCGTTCTCGCGGCGATCGGCGACCATCAGGCGGCACGGCACCACTACGAGCTCATCCTCGGCGCCGACGTGGGGAGCGACGTGGCCGAGCGGCTGCGCAACGACATCGACGCGATGAACCGCGCCAAGCACTGGACGGCTCAGGTGATGTTCTCGCTGGTGCCGACCTCGAACCTCTCGAACGGAACCGCCGCCGGATCGGTGCTGATCGGCGGCATTCCGTTCGTGCCGGCGGCGGCCGCTCAACAGAAGGGCGGGCTCGCCGCCGTCTACGGCGTCCAGATCGCCCATCGGATGCCGGTGTTCGACGACATGGGCATCCTCAGCACCTTCGGGACGACCCATACCGACGGGCCCGGGCGAACCTGGGATCAGCGCACGGTGGAGGCCACGATCGGCCCACAGTTCCGACTGGGCGCCGGCGTCGTCACGCTGGAGGCGCTGGCGAGCCGGACGTGGTTCGGCGTCGATCCCTATTCGCTCACCTGGGGGGCACGTCTGGGCGGGCGGTTTCTGTTGTCCGACCAGTGGCGACTGACCGCCTCGACGACGCTGACCCGACAGCAGTTCGATCAGGCGCCGTGGCAGACCGGTCCGCGCTCGACCACGACCGTCGCGCTCGATCGGTCGATGGGCTCGCACGGCTTCGTGCGCCTGAAGGCGACGCACGACCATCAGAAGGCGGAGCTCGCCCACCTCAGCCATCACGACATCGGCGGGTCGATCGGCTTCTACTGGGAAGCTCCGTGGGGGATCACCGTCTTTCCGGAGGTGGGGCACGCCGAGCGATACCACACGGGCGATTTCCCCCTCACCTCCTCACCGCGCCACGATCGGCGGACCTCGATCGGCACGACCGTGACCAAACGGGACCTGTCGATCCTCGGTCTCGCACCTAAACTGATCTATTCCTATACCCGCAACACGTCGAACATCGACCTCTACACCTATTCGCGCCACGACCTGAACCTGACGCTGACCAAGGAGTTCTGATCCGGTCTCGGCGGGAGCGGCGACGACGGACGTGCCTCTTCGGGGCGCGGTGGCGGCGGTGGGAGGGCACTCGACCGCGCCATCGATCCGGTGGGCGGCTCGCTCCCCGCGGCGCGGTCAACGCCGGCGCAACGTCGATGAAACTGGCGACCCCGGCAGGATTCGAACCTGCGACCAACAGCTTAGAAGGCTGTCGCTCTATCCCCTGAGCTACGGGGCCGCTGGGCGTGCTCGACGCCCCGCCCGAGGGTGTCGGGCGGTAGTTGCGCCTCGTCGCGCCGAGGCGGCACGGGTGGACGAGCGGCGCGGAACGCGGCGCGCCGGCTCCACGCGCGGGCGAGACGGTCTCAGTGGGTCCAGGTGCCGATGCGACCGAACTTGAAGTTGTCGGAGTAGGACACCGTCTTCGGCGTGCGCTCCTTCGGCTCGGTGGCGCGGTAGGCGATCCCCTTGCGCTCGCAGTAGGCGATCGCCTCCTCCTTGCTGTCGAACCACAGGCGGACCTGGCCGAGCGTGTCGGAGGACGAGGTCCAGCCCATCAGCGGATCGGCGGTCTTGGCCGTCTCCGGCTCGAACTCGAGCAGCCAACGGCGAGACTTGGCCTGGCCGGACTGCATGGCCGTCTTGGCCGGTCGAGAGATGCGCGCCACCATGTCGTCTACCACCTCGTCTCGTGAACGTCCGTCGCCGGAAGCGCTCGCGCCCACACGCGCCTCGCCCGGTCGAGGGCGGGAATCGCGGGCGCGAAGACCGGCTCCGCCGGTCGTGGGCCGACGGATCTTCCCGCCCTGTTTGCCCGCTGCGGCATCGCGCGTCAAGACGCCAAGGACGGGCCTCGACCAACGTCTCTCGCCGTGCGACGGGGGCCGCGCGCGGGCGGCGCGGCGGGCGAGAAACGGGGCGTCGAAGGGCGGGCGGTGGTCGGGGCAGCAGGATTCGAACCTGCGACCTGAAGTACCCAAAACTTCCGCGCTACCAGGCTGCGCTATACCCCGAAACCGAACCGCCGCTGTTTTCTAGGGAGTCCGAGGGGGCTCCGCAAGGCCCGTTTCGGCGAGCGGCGCCTCGGTCGCACCCGGGGGGCGTGGGTGCCGGGCCGCGACGATCGCGGACTTGCGCGGCGACCGGGGCTCGGCCACTGTCGCGGCGCGCAGCGAAACACCCGACGGGTGGGCGCGGAAGGATCCTTCATGACCGATTCCGAAGACGAGGACGGCACGCGCGCGCGCGATCTCGTCGTGTTTCTGCTGCTGGCGCTCTTCGCCGGAACCTTCATCACCCTCGCCGTGGCGCTCGGCGGCGGGGTCGGCGACTGAGAGCCGGTCTCACTTCGCCGGGCGCATGCGCGGATGGACGAGGCGATCGCCGGGCTTCAGGCCGATGCGCGCCGCCGTGCCGGCGACCACCTCGAACACGAAGCGCACCGGACCGGCGGAGGCGACGGTGGCCTCCGACAGCGGCGTGGTGTCGGGCGCGACGTTGACGATGGTGCCGTCGGCGCGGGCGAAGATCATGTCGAGCGAGACGAAGGTGTTCTTCATCCAGAACCACACCGGCTCCTCGCGGCGGAAGTCGAACAGCATGCCGTAATCGGGGGCGAGCTCCTTGCGGTACATCAGCCCCTGCGCGCGCGCGGCGGCATCGTCGGCGATCTCGATGCGGAAGGTGGTGACGGCGCCGGACGCGGTGACGACGTCGAGCGTGCCGGTGCGCATGATCGAGCCTTCGGCGCGGGCGTCGGCGAGGCCGAGCACGAGGGCGGCGATCACGGCGAGGGCGAGCGCGGCGGCGCGGACGAGGCCCGCTCGGGCGGGCGCGGCGGCGGTTCGGACGAGGGCGGGCGTCGACAAGGGTACACTCCTCGGATGCCGCGAGCGGGGCGGAACGACCGCCCGAGGTCAGCGGAAACGAAACGGCGAGCCGTCACGCGAAGTGGGCTCGCCGCGGATCATCGCATGGGCGCGGGGGCGGGCGACACCGCCCGCGTGCCGTCAGTGCGAGGCAGGGACGTGGGAGATGCCGTCCGGGCGAATCTCGGCGGCCATCAGGCCCTTCGAGCCGGGACCGAAGCGCACCCACACCACCTGACCGGGGCGCAGCTCGGCGAGGCCGTAGCGGCGCAGCGTCTCCATGTGGACGAAGATGTCCTCGGTGCCCTCGCCGCGCGTCACGAAGCCGAAGCCCTTGACGCGGTTGAACCACTTCACCGTCGCGCGCTCGAGCCCGCTGGTCGGAACGACCTGGACGTGGGTGCGCGAGGGGGCGAGCTGAGAGGGGTGGACCGCGGTCGATTCGTCCATGTGGACGATGCGCAGGGCCTGGAGGCCGCGCGGACGATCGAGCACCTCGCACACCACGCGGGCACCCTCGTAGGCGGTCTGATAGCCGTCGCGACGCAGGCAGGTCACGTGCAGAAGGATGTCGGGAAGCCCGTTCTCCGGCACGATGAAGCCGTATCCCTTGGCGATGTCGAACCACTTGATCGTGCCGACCACCTCGATCACGTCGACCGCGGGATCTTCGGCGATCTCATGCTCGAGCCGGGCGTCGGTTTCGATCTTGGCACCCATGCCTCAACACTCCCCCGTCCGCGCCCTCCGCCAGTCGGGCCGGATCGAATACTAAGAGATACCGCAACAGGCGGATCGTGCACCGCACAACACGAGACTTCGTCTTCGAAGACACTCGAATCGGCAGAACGATTCCACTTGCCGCGAGGATAGCATTCGCGCCCCGCACCACCACATCGATTTCGGCAGGACGGACTTTTCCACGGGGATAAAGAAGCGCGCCTGCTCACAGTCCGGCGAAGACGTCGCCGATGGCGCCGCGCAGGACGAAGTCGGCGAGGCCGTCGAGGGGGGTGGGGTCGCGATTGACGATCACCAGACGGGCGCCGTGATACTTGGCGGCCACCGGCAGGGTGGCGGCGGGCTGGACCTGGAGCGAGGAGCCGATCGCCAGGAACAGATCACACTCGTGGATCGCCTCCTCGGCGCGGTGCATCTCGCGGCTCGGCATGGCCTGACCGAAGGAGATCACCGCCGCCTTGATCAGGCCGCCGCACCGGCAACGGGGAGCGAAGCCGGTGCGCTCGATCTCGGCCTCGGCGGCGTCGAGCTCGGTGCGCTCGCCGCAGTCGAGGCAGGTGGCGAAGGTGGCGTTGCCGTGCAATTCGATCAGGCGATCGTCGGGGACGCCGGAGCGCTGGTGCAGGCCGTCGATGTTCTGGGTGATGATCGAGTTGATCCGCCCCTTGGCGACGAGGCGGGCGAGCGCGCGATGGGCGAGGTTGGGCTCGACCACGCGCAGTTCGTCGCGGAAATTGAAGCGTCGCTGCCAGTCGGCGCGGCGGGCGGCCTCGGACTGGACGAAGTCGTCGAACAGAATCGGCTTGATCTTCGTCCACAAACCGTTCGCACTGCGATAATCGGGGATGCCGGATTCCGTCGAAATGCCGGCGCCGGTGAAGGCGGTCACGGTATCGGCGGCGGCGACCAGTTCGGCCAGAACACGGGCGCCCTCGTGGGCATCGGCAACGACGGTCATCGCGCTCCCCTCAGCGAGCCGAAGGAGGATTCGGTCCATGCGATTTCTGCACACGATGGTTCGGGTGCGCAATCTCGATGAGAGCCTGCGGTTCTACTGCGAGCATCTCGGGCTCGAGATGCTGCGGCGCGACGACTACCCGGGCGGGCGGTTCACGCTGGTGTTCCTGTGCGCGCCGGAGGACCGGGCCGGGGCGGAGGCGGCGCTGGCGGCGGGGTTGCGCGACGCGCCGATGATCGAGCTGACCTGGAACTGGGACGACGAGGACTACGGCTCGGCCCGCAACTTCGGTCATCTCGCCTTCGAGGTCGACGACATCCACGCCACCTGCGCCCGGCTGGCGGCGGCGGGGGTGACGATCAACCGGCCACCGCGCGACGGGCGCATGGCCTTCGTGCGCTCGCCCGATCTCGTCTCGATCGAGCTGCTGCAGAAGGGCAAGGCGCTCACCCCGTGCGAGCCGTGGGTATCGATGCCCAACACCGGGGTGTGGTGAGACGGCGGGCGCGAGCGCCGGTCAGGGCGTGGGGCGCGGGACGAGATACTCGGTCGGGCGGCCACCCTTGACGCCGTCCATCAGCACCAGCACGCGCCAGCCGGTCGGCGTCGCGTCGAGCACCGTCACCGCCTCGGGCTTGGCGTCGCGATCGGCGACGGCGAGTTCGGCCAGCATCACCGGCATGGCGCCGGGACCGGCCCACAGCCACAGGGTCGAGGGCGGGCGGGTGCGGCCGTCGTCGGGCAGGGCCGAGCCCGCGAGCACGAGCAGGCCGTCCTCGGCGCGCGGTCCGGCGGGGGCGAGATCGCGGATGCCCTTGCCCTTGCCGAGCGGCGGCAGATGGACCTCGACCGGCGGGCGACGGCCGGCGAACAGAGCGGCGGCATCGAGGCCGACGAGATGGGCGCGGTCGCCGTCGCCGCTCGCGTGGAGCGGCGCGCGCAGGCCGAGCCACATGCGCCCGGCGACGACCGTGCCGCCCTCGATGTTGAGGCCGCCGAGATCGACCGGCGTCTCGTCGGCGACGATCGGGGCGAGGAGCGGATCGGCGGCGAGAACGTCGAGCAGATCGCCGAACACCTCGACCTGAGGCGCGCGCTCCTCCTCGCGGTGGGCGAAGGTCGGGCGGCCGAGGTCGTCGACGGGAAAGCGATAGAGCCGGCGGCGGGCGGGGCGCTCCTCGGCCTTCTCCTCGACCGAGCCGGTCTTCTTGCGGCTGTGCGAGCCGAAGGCCCAGGCGAAGCCGCTGTCGTAGGCGACCGCCTCGAGATCGGCCTCGTGCTCGTCGTCGCGATCGACGCCGGGGTCGTGGTCGAGGAGCTGGATCTCGTCGCGGGCGGTGAAGGTGTTGCCGCGCAGGGCGAAGAAGCGGGCGTGGCGCTTCTCGTCGTAGACGACGAGGCAGACGCGCTCACCGTCGCGCTCGGGGCCGCAGACGATGCCGGAGACGTTGACGGCCGCCTTCTTGCCGAGGCCGGGCAGGCCGTCCCACACCGCCACGGGCTCGAGCGCGACCGCCTCGGGCGAGGTCAGGGCGAGGACGCCGCCGAGAAACCGAAAGATCGACCGCATCACACCCATCGTCCCCTCCCCGTTCGATCGCGCCGGCGTCGGTCGGATCATGGCACGGCGCGAGGCACACGCAAGCGCCGCACCCCGGAGCATCGGCAACCTCGCCTCGGCACGGGGCGACCGCTCACATCTCGACGATCTTGCCGTCGTCGAGGGTGATGCGGCGATCCATGCGGTCGGCGATGTCCATGTTGTGGGTGGCGATCAGGGCCGCGAGGCCGGAGGCGCGCACCAGCGCCTGGAGCGCGTCGAAGACGTAGTGGGCGGTCTTCGGGTCGAGATTGCCGGTCGGCTCGTCGGCGAGGATCAGGCGCGGCACGTTGGCCACCGCGCGGGCGATGGCCACGCGCTGCTGCTCGCCGCCGGACATCTCCGAGGGCAGATGCTCGGCGCGCTCCTCGAGGCGCATGTAGGACAGGAGCTGGCGCGCGCGCACCGCCGCCTCCTTCTTGCCGAGGCCGCGGATCATCTGCGGCAGCATCACGTTCTCGAGCGCGGTGAACTCCGGCAGGAGGTGATGGAACTGGTAGACGAAGCCGATCTCGAGGCGGCGCAGGCGGGTGCGGTCGGGGTCGGAGAGCGTGCCGGTGGCGACGCCGCCGAGCCAGACCTCGCCGCCGTCCGGGGCCTCGAGCAGACCGGCGAGGTGGAGCAGCGTCGACTTGCCCGCGCCCGACGGCGCGACCAGGGCGACGATCTCGCCGGCGTGGATGTCGAGGTCGGCGCCGCGCAGCACCTCGAGGAAGCGATCACCCTCGGCGTAGCGGCGCGTCACCCGCGACAGGCGCAGCACCGGTTCGGCGACGGCCGCGGCGGCGGCTTCGGCGTTGTCGAGATCGACCGCCATCATTCGTACCTCAGGGCTTCGACCGGATCGAGCTTCGCGGCCTTGCGGGCGGGGAAGACGGTGGCGGCGAGCGACAGGGCGAGCGCCATGCCCACCACCGAAATCGTCTCGCCGGTGTGCATGTCGGCCTTCATCCGGGCGAGGAAATAGACCTCGGGCGGGTAGAGCTGGGTGCCGAGCAGCCACGACAGGCCGACGCGGACCTCCTCGATGTGCATGCACAGGAAGAGCCCCAGGAAGAAGCCGGCGATGGTGCCGACCGTGCCGATGGTGGCGCCGGTGATGAAGAACACGCGCATGATCGTGCCGCGCGTCGCCCCCATCGTCCTCAGGATCGCCACGTCGCGCGACTTGTCCTTCACCAGCATGGTCATGCCGGAGACGATGTTCAGCGCCGCGACCAGAACGATCATGGTCAGGATGATGAACATCACGTTCCGCTCCATCTCGAGCGAGGCGAAGAAGGTGACGTTGCGGTGGCGCCAGTCGGTCACGTAGACCGAGCGCTGGGCGGCCTCCTCGATCGGGCGGCGCAGATTGCCGACCTTGTCGGGGTCGTCGACGAAGAGCTCGATCGCGCTCGCCCGGTCGTCGAGGTTGAAGTAGCTCTGCGCCTCGGAGAACGGCATGAAGACGAAGCTCGCGTCGAACTCCGACTGGCCGACCGAGAAGATCGCCACCACCGGGTAGGCCTTGACGCGCGGGGTCACGCCGAGTGGGGTGACGTTGCCGCGCGGGGAGACGATGGTGACGGGGTCGCCGAGGCCGATGCCGAGGTTGTTGGCGAGCCGCGTGCCGATCGCCACGCCCTTGCCCTTCTCGTACTCGTCGAGCGAGCCTAGTTTGATGTTCGTCGACACCAGGGTGATCTTGTCGAGATCCTTGCGGTCGATGCCGCGCACCAGCGTGCCGACCGCCCCCGACGGGCCCGACGACAGCGACTGGCCCTCGATGAAGGGGAAGGCGAACTTCACGCCCGGCACCTCGGACAGGCGCTTGGCGACGTCGGTGTAGTCGGTGAACTGCGACGCGGTGGCCTGGACCAGCATGTGGCCGTTGAGGCCGAGGAACTTGCCGACCAGCTCGGTGCGGAAGCCGTTCATCACCGCCATGACGGTGATGAGCGTGGCCACGCCCAGCATGATGCCGAGGAAGGAGAACGCGGCGATCACCGAAATGAACGCCTCGCGACGGCGGGCGCGCAGATAGCGCCACGCGATCATCCATTCGAAGCCCGCGAAGGGCATCGTGCCGGTGGGTCCGTCGACTACCTTGGCGTCGCTCATGCCGCCGATCGCCTTTCTCACGCGCCGAACCGGGCGAGGGCCTCGCCGAGCGGCAGGACCTCGCGTTCGCCGGTCGCACGCTTCTTGATCTCGACCTTGCCCTCGGCCAGCGACTTCGGGCCGACGATCAGCTGCCAGGGCAGGCCGATCAGGTCCATGGTGGCGAACTTGGCGCCGGCGCGGGTGTCGGTGTCGTCGTAGAGCACGTCCTTGCCGGCCGCACCCAGCGCCGCGTAGATCTCGGCGCAGGCCGCATCCACCGCGGCGTCGCCGGGCTTCATGTTGATCAGGCCGACGTCGAAGGGGGCGACCGATTCCGGCCAGACGATGCCGGCGTCGTCGTGGCTCGCCTCGATGATCGCCCCGACCAGACGCGACACGCCGACGCCGTAGCTGCCCATGTGGACCGGGCGCTCGACGCCGTCGGGACCGGCGACCCTGGCGCCCATCGGCTCGGAGTACTTGGTGCCGAAGTAGAAGATGTGGCCGACCTCGATGCCGCGCGCGGAGACCTGCTTGTCGGCGGGAATGGCGGCGAAGGCGGCCTCGTCGTGCTTCTCGTCGGTGGCGGCGTAGAGCGCGGTCCACTGGTCCATGATCGGCTTCAGATCACCGGAGAAGTCGGTGTCCTCGCCCGGCACGGCGAGATCGAGCACGTCCTTGTGGCAGTAGACCTGGCTCTCGCCGGTGGAGGCGAGAATGATGAACTCGTGGCTCATGTCGCCGCCGATCGGGCCACTGTCCGCCTTCATCGGGATGGCGGTCAGGCCCATGCGCGAATAGGTGCGCAGATAGGCCACGAACATGCGGCGATAGGCTTCGCGCGCGCGCTCCTGATCGACGTCGAACGAATAGGCGTCCTTCATCAGGAACTCGCGGCCGCGCATCACGCCGAAGCGGGGGCGGCGCTCGTCGCGGAACTTCCACTGGATGTTGTAGAGGTTGAGCGGCAGATCCTTGTAGGAGCGCACGTAGGACCGGAACACGTCGGTGACGACCTCTTCCGCCGTCGGGCCGTAGAGCATCTCGCGCTCGAGGCGATCCTCGATGCGCAGCATCTCCTTGCCGTAGTCGTCGTAGCGACCGCTCTCGCGCCACAGATCGGCGGGCTGAATGGTCGGCATCAGGCATTCGATCGCCCCGGCGCGGTTCTGCTCCTCGCGGACGATTCGGCCGATCTTGTCGAGCACGCGCAGGCCGAGCGGCAACCAGGTGTAGATACCGGCGGCCTGCTGGCGGATCATGCCGGCGCGCAGCATCAGGCGATGCGACACGATCTCGGCTTCCTTGGGGGTCTCTTTGAGGATCGGCAGAAAATAACGCGAAAGACGCATGGGACGCGGGCCTCGGACGGGACGCCGGGAAGGCGGCGGCTCGGGGGGAACCGGAGCACGAGAATCCCGGCGAAAAGAAGTTCGCTCGCGCCCTTGGTGAACGAGGCGGCCGCAAAACACAAGGGCGGTCGGCGTTCGTCCCCCGTCGGCTCTACGAGGGATCCTCGGCGGGCGGGGAAGCGGAGTGGACGGGGACGTGGGCGGCGATCTTCTCGAGCGCGTCGAGATCGAGCGCGGCCTCGGCGCGGAAGGCCCCGGCATAGGCCAGATGCTCCTCCTTCAGCTCGTAACAGGTGGCCCCGACGATATCCATCAGCACCGCGTCCATGCCCGCCTCGCGGAAGGCGGCGTGGCGCTTGAGGAAGAAGTCGGAGCAGCACATGCCGACGTAGGAGGTCACGCCGCGCGCCCGCATCTCGGCGAGGGTCTCGGAGAGGTGCTCGAAATTGGTGATCGTGGTGACGTCGAGGCCGCGCTCGCGCGCCAGCCGGTAGGCGTCGCCGACCTCGCAGTGGCCGCATTCGATGCAGTCCGGGGTCGGGCGCAGGGCGCACCACGCCGGTTTGGCGCAGTAGGGCACCAGCATCACCGAGGCGCGGACGAGCGCGTCGGCGGCATCCGAGCCGGGACCGGCGAGCATCAGGCCGGAGGTCTGGGCCGAATCGAGCCCGGCGACACGGGCGAGCCGGTGCTTCTGGAACGCGCGGGCGGCGAGGCGGACGAGATCGGCGCCAGGGAAGCCGACCACCTCGGCGGCGAGATCGCGCATGCGGACGGGCAAGCGGGCGACCTCGGTGCCGACGAGGCCGGTCTCGATGCGGGCGACGAGCCCGTCGGGCACGAAGGCGGCGTCGGTGGCGAGGCGGGCGGCGGCGACGGTCTCGCCGTCGTCGGCGAGGGCCAGGCGCAGGCGGAGAGTGGCGCGGGCGGTCTTGTCGGTGGTCTCGAAGCCCTTTTCGAGCGGCTCGGACCAGGGATCGGGGGCGTGGGCGAGATCGGCTCCCGGCATCGGCGCGAGAGGCGCGGGTCCGCGCGGGATCGCGGCGAGGCCGAGGCCCTCGGCGACGGCGGCGGCGACGGCAGCGGCGATCGCCTCGCCGCTCGGGCAGGGATCGAGGCGGCTCCGCAGGGTGGCGACGCGCTCGCGGGCGTGTTCGAGGCCGGTGACGGTGAGCTTCTCGGTCGGCACCAGCAGGGCGGTGAGCGCGGCGCGGACGTCGAAGTCGATCAGGAGCGTGGCGAACAGGAACGCCCGCGCCTCACGATCGCCCCCTCCCCCCTCGGCGAGGAAGACCGAGGCGATCTTGGCGCCGCCCGTGACCTGGAGATCGTTGGGGACGACGAAGTCGGTCGGCAGGCCGAGGCGCGCCAGCGCGTCCGCGAGGAGGCCCGCGCCGGTGGCGAGACGCGCGGCGGGGTCGGGACCGAGGCGGGCGCGGTCGATCACCAGGGCGAGGGCGTGC